>CAMOVR010000099.1 GCA_946627565.1 uncultured Clostridia bacterium | reverse complement strand
GATGCCGCTTCCCCTTGCTTTATCCAGCATCTGTCCCATCCGGTCCATCACCTTGCCCCGGAAGGTCTCTTTGCTTCCCTCCGGCACATAGAACGAAAACATGCGAACATTGCCCGCACCAAGCCGCAGGAATTCTGGGATGGCTATGAAGACAATGTCAAGTTCCTGAACACCATGTACAATGAAGGCCTGATTTCTCCCGACTTTGCCACCGACAGCAGCAGCGAGCAGCTGAACCAGGCTGTCACCTCCGGCATGGCCGGCGGCTACAGCGCCAACTATGACCATCCCATCCGCATCACCCCCGGTATCCTGGCAGGTCTGCAGGCCCAGGCTCTGAGCTATCAGGGCTATGCCGACGAATATGAGGAAATGTACGAAGTGGGCAACCTGGATCTGATCCCCCAGAGCTTCCACTTTGAGAAGAGCATTGCCGCTGACGGCCAGTACAACACGTCCCTGAAGGACTTCCACAGGGAAATCCTCACCCGCTGCACCATGTGCAAGCCTGAGGAAGTGCACGACCTGTTCGTCTCCCTGCAGCAGGAATACCTCAACCGCGGCGGCCAGGCCGTCATCGACGAGCGCACCGCTGCCTGGGATGAAGCCCATCCTGCACAGTAAGCCTAAGAAAAAAACGCAAACCATACGGGGTGTGCACTGCACATCCATTTTCATCATTGAAAAGATGTTCCCGCTCCTGTACAATCCTGATAAAGTACGAATCACGGAGGCAATCATGCGGATCATTTTTGTTCGGCACGGTGAACCCAATTATGAGAAAGACTGCCTGACCCCGACCGGGCAGATGCAGGCGGAAGCTGCCGCTGAAAGACTTGAACGGGAAGGCATTTCGGAAATCTATTCCTCCCCCATGGGACGCGCTTACCAGACGGCATCTGCCACAGCCAGCCGCCTCAATCTGCCCATACAGACACTGCCTTTCATGCATGAAATATCCTGGGGCGGCCCGGGCGTTCCCCAGGACGGGCACCCGTGGACCCTCAGCGACTGGATGATCACAAAGGATGACTTTGATTTCTTCCGCAATGACTGGCGGGATCACCCCTATTTCCGGGACAATGTAGCGGTCAGATATCTGGATGAGATCAGCGTTAAGTTTGATGATTTTCTTATCACCCAGGGATATCGTCATGAAGGGACCCGGTATCTGTGCCAGACAGACAAGCCGAAAACCATAGCTGTTTTCAGCCACGGCGGCTCCGGCGCCTGCGTTCTTTCCCATCTGCTGGCGCTTCCCTTCCCGTATGTATGCACCGTCCTCCCCTATGAATTCACTTCCGTCATCACCCTAGAATTTCCCGTGCAGGAAGGCCAGTATGTGCATCCCAGGATCGAGCTGTTCAACGATACAGCCCATACCCTGGATATTTCCCATGGCCTGAAGTTTCAGCAGACCAGTGACTGATGCGGTCCCCCGGTCCGCCTTTCCCATGTTCCTCATGAAGATACAGCAAAGCACGCCGGAGCGAATTAAACCGCTCCGGCGTTTTTTCTCGTCACTTAAGCAGGTCGCTTATCAGGTTCATTACCGTATCCACCACGTTTGACCGGGTGATCTGAACACATTCGCCCTCTGAGAAAGGCTGCACCTCGATGGGGCCGGATCCCTCCAGCTTCGCATGGGTGATTTCAGCAGCATAGCAGGGAAATTGCCGGAAAATGGCTGCATGGGAGACCTCCTTCCAGTTCATTGGTACGTATGGAACGGATGCAGACAAAGTTCAGACCTGCTGTCAAAGGGGACGGGATGGAATCGCCCGGACTGCAGGCTGCTTACAGGCCCGCGTTTTTTCAGCCTCTGACCAGTTTCCGGACACCTTTGATCTTTGACAGACCAAGGGACAGCAGAAGGGCTGAAACGAAGGTCAGGCTGAATATGGTCAGCGTATAGAGCAGGGGAAACTTTTCATGAAAGGCCGAGAACGGGAGCAGCGCACCCACCAGAATCTCAAACAGGAAAAGATGCAGAACATAGATGCCAAATGCCTGCTGTGACAGCACGGACAGAACTTTGCTCCTGGTCTCCCTTTCCCCGCACAGGGCTGTAATCAGCGTAAACAGTCCGGCGCCATAGAGCATGGCGGGCAGGGTATTCATCTCAGCCACATAACTGTGAATGTCCAGGATATCCATAATGAAATACTGAACGGACAGGATAATCCATACAAGCGCAATAAAACCTGAAAGAATCAGCCCGATTCTTGCTTTTCCCTTCGGCGGGAACGTGGTCAGATACCAGCCCATCAGGAGATAGGACACATAACCGCCGGCATACTCCATATGGAACTTGCCCACAAAGGCCGAGACGGTGAAGCTCTCTCCCCGGGTAAGCAATCCGGCGGTCTGGGTAACAAACTGCACGATTACACTCAGAGCAATCAGTCCCAGAACATATCCTTTGTTCTCTTTTCTGGCAATCAGCCGCAGAAACGGGATCAGAATATAGGCACCAACGAGCATATAGAGATACCACAGATGCAGTCCGCGCCCTTTCCGCAGAAGCAGATTGTCCAGAAAGATCTCCAGACTCATCTGATCGCCCAGGATAAGCGGAATCAGGACAGCCCGCCAGATACCATAAAAGACCAGCCAGAACAGAAGCAGCAGCACGATGGGCAGCAGGTTCTTCCGGTAAAAATCCCTGGGCGTTATCACCTGCTTCTCATCCAGCAAAAGTGCTCCGCTGAGCATCAGGAACATGGGCGTGCCTGCCCGTCCCAGCGCGTTGAGGATATTCCCGATCACAAAGGCGGCGTTGTCCACGCTGCGGAAATAGAAGAGGATATAGGCTGATACATGAATCATGACAACCATTGCCACAGCAACAACTCTTATGACATCATAGCTCAGTATGCGCTTACGGGTCATATTCTCTGACTCCTTGCTTACATAATATCGTGCTTTCCCTAAGGAGTATGCCTGCCGTACAGTATGTATTGCTTCACTTCCGGAACGGATGATGCTCTTCACCTGTTCGATGAAGGAAGTATATCACATTTTCCCGCCTTTTTCCATCGCAGCATCCGCTCTGAAGAGGAGACCCTTCATGTCATACGGTAAAAGCCCCGTACAGTACAGAATACTGCACGGGGCTGATTTCGTCAGGCAATGGCCACAGCGGGCTCCGCCTTACATGACCAGGGCTTTGGAAAGCTCGGGCCAGAGATGAAGAACAGAACGATCAGTGCCACCAGCACAACGCCTGCGACGCTCCAGAGGATCGTCCAGTCTTTCTTTGTCATGCGCCTGCGGTCCTCCCAGCGCTCTTCAGACCAGGCAATGGTCCGGTAGACGAAGAAGCCGCGGAAGACGGCGCTGCTCAGCGCAGTGGATCAGTACCTGAATCCTGAAACTTCCTCACAATAATGAAAAACGCCAGGCCGCCCAGCAGGGTGCATACAGATAATATATCCATGAAAGCCTCCAGTCAGAAGATTGCATCCCGCTCAGCGCAAGATGGCGAAGATCATGTCGCCGATATAGATAAGCACCATGGCGATGCCTTCCATCCGTCCCACCCTGCGGGAGGTGAAAGAAAAGGCAAAGGCCACAGCGTTGATTACCAGCAGCAGCACCAGGTCAAGAACCGAAGCCATATTGACCGTGATGGGATGAATGAGGGCTGAAAGCCCCAGAATCAGCAGAATATTGAACGTATTGGAACCCACGGCATTGCCGATGGCCATGTCCGTGTCGCCTTTTTTCGCCGCCACAGATGATGTCACCAGTTCCGGCAGGGAGGTGCCCACGGCCACCACCGTCAGGCCGATAAGGGTTTCGGTCATGCCGGCAGCCAGGGCGATTTCTCTGGCGCTGTACACCACGGCCTGTCCGCCGCCAATAACCAGAGCCAGGCCCAGTACAATCAGGCCCACGGCCTGAGGCACGGTCTTCTGCGGCTTTTCAGCATTCATGTCCGGATTCTTCCGGGCACTGTGGATAAGAAATCCCATATACCCGGCAAACAGTACCAACAGTATGGCTGCCTGCCAGCGGCTGATGGTGCCCACAGGCTGCTCCATGGGAACAATGGCCTGGCCCTTCAGAATTGCGGCACCCCAGGTAAAGGCAAGGGTCAGCACCGTGGCCAGGATGGTGAAGGGGAAATCCCGCTTCAGCACCGCCTTATCCACCGGCAGCGGGTGAATGATGGCACAGATTCCCAGCACGCCCAGGAGATTGAAGATATTGGAGCCCACAATATTACTCAGTGCGATCTCGTTGGCTCCCTGGAGTGCTGCTGAAACACTGACTGCCAGTTCCGGCGCACTGGTACCCAGCGCAACGATGGTCAGTCCGATCATCAGCGTTGGCACCTGGAATCTCCGGGCAATGTCTGAACTCCCGCTTACAAACCAGTCTGCACCCTTGACCAGCGCAGCAAAACCCGCAATCAGCAGCAAAATCTGTAAAATAATCATCTGTTTTTTCTCTCCGCATCAAAAACAGGCCGCAGCCGGGCTTTGGCTCCCCCATCCGGAACACTTCGGGAAATATCAAAGCCAGGCCACCCAGCCTGTTGCTTTATTTGTCTTTATTTTCCCAGAAAACGACTTTCGCTTCGTAATCCTCATAGGCTTCTGACATCATCAGCACCGCGGTACCGTCTGCCAGGGACCACAGTGTGTAGATTTGCAGATCGTCGTCATCCAGGTCAATCTCATCCCAGATAAACAGAGTGTCAAGTTCAGCCAGTTCCATAAGATCCGTGACTTCGGTGCCCTCGCCGTACAGCTTCACAAGTGCGTCCTTAACGCTTGCGTCACGCACACGGTCACTGAAGTCCAGCTTGATCATTCCCAGCTTATCCTCAGATAAGCCGAAGGTGATTTCGCAGAACAGATCTTCAAAGGTAAAAGGTACATCATCATCCAGTTCCAGATAGGTCTGCATAAACTCTCTGTCGGCATCCACCTTCACAAACCCAAGAGCATCGCGAATCTCCGCTTCGGTCATGCCCCAGCTGTAAGTGTTGTTGAATGAAAATGCCTCGGATGCCTCTCCCAGTGCAGCGGCAAGATTCAGCACCATCAGGATGGCCAGTGCTGCAGCCAGCAGATTTTTCCTCATGGATTCATTCCTCGCTTTCTGTATTGCATGATGGAAGCGTGTCTTCCGGGATTTCCCACATACACTCTTCCCCATATACATCATAGCACATAATCATTAAGGATTTATTAATTCCGGTCCGGTTCAGGAATCCAGTTCAAAGGGGATCGTAAGGTACTTCCATATCCTGCCTCACTTTCCACGCTGATGGACGTATGGTGCAGCTCCACAATCTTCTTTGCTATGGAAAGTCCCAGCCCGGTCCCCCGCCCACTCCTGGAATGATCTCCCCGGTAGAAGCGGTCGAAAATCTTTTTCTGCTCTGCTTCAGGAATGCCGATGCCGTCGTCACGGACAGAGAGTACGACGCGCCCGCCCTCCCGGGAAAGGGAAACAAGGATGTGACCGTTCTTCCTACCGTAACGGAAGGCATTGTCAATCAGGTTCTGCATGAGCTGGGTCAGAAGCGCCCTGTTTCCACTGACTGTGTTATTGTCCTCAATTTCTGAAGACAGGGTGATTCCCTTTTCGCCGATCAGTTCCATCTGGCCTGCGGTCTCATGAACCAGCTCGGAGAGATTCAGGGGCTCAAGAGGATAGCGTCGGGCGTTCTGCTCCATGCGGGTAAATGCCAGCAGGTCAGTTATCAGTGTTTCCATACGCTTTCCCTGCTTCTGCACTACCTCCATCGCTTCAATGTATTCTTCCGTTTCCCGCGGTTTCTCCAGTGTGTACTCGCACTGGGCCAGAATAACCGCGGTAGGGGTCCGGAGTTCATGGGACGCGTCCGAGGTAAACTGCCTTTCCGCTTCAAAGGAATGCTCCAGCCGGTCCAGCATCCGGTTGAATACAGCCGCCAGCCGTCCCACCTCATCATTGCCAGGATAGATCTCAATGCGCTGCTTCAGGTCATCACCCCGGGAAATCCGCTCCGCTGTTTCCTCAATCTTCCGGATCGGCGCAAAAAGGCGCCCGGCCAGCAGACAGACCAGCAGGACGCACAGCAGAATCAGCAGGGGCAGGGAAACCAGGCAGAGCAGTCCGCAGCTGATCCCCTGATCCTGCCGTGGCAGAAAGGCCATGTGCTGTTTCATACCCGATATCGCCGCATAGCCCATACTGTCAATATGGGAAACTTTTTTATTACCGGTATTGGCAGTATCTTCATTTCCCGGCTTTTTCGGATTATCATCTGCATGAACAGATTTGGAGAGGATGCTGAAAATGGAACTGTCACTTTCTGAGAATATTCGTACCTTCCGGAAAGATAAGCGGTTAACGCAGGAACAGTTTGCCGAAGCCATGGGCGTAACTGTGGGATCCGTATACAAATGGGAAACGGGGCAAAGCATCCCTGAACTCAGCATGCTCGTTGAGATTGCGGACTTTTTTGACACCTCCATGGATGTTCTTCTGGGCTACAGAACGAAGGACAACCGCCTTTCTGCCATACAGGAGAGATTAACGGAATACTGCCGTGTCAGGAATCCTGAGGCCCTGGCAGAAGCGGAAAAAGTGCTTAAAAAGTATCCGAATTCCTTTGAAGTGGTTCATGCCTGCGCCAGGATCTTCGCCTTCTTTGGTGTCGGCAGCAAAGATCACCATGAGACCAGAAGAGCCCTGGAATTATACGAGCAGGCAAAGCTCCTGATTGCACAGAATCACGATCCGGAGATCAGCGAACAGACCATCAGCGGCGAAATGGCAAGCGCCTTCATAATTCTCGGGGAAAAAGAAAAAAGCATTGAGCTGCTGAAGAAAAACAACGCGGGAGGCGCATACAGCGACACCATCGGTATGGTGCTGGCGCTGGGGCTGAAAAAGTACGATGAGGCAGAACCGTTCCTTGCCGAATCATTGCTGCTCAACACCATCGGTCTGGTGGATTCCGTTGTCGGATACGCACTGGTTTTGTCATCCCGCAGGGATTATGATGCCGCAAAGCAGATGCTTGCCAGACTCATCGAGTATCTTGGACCGTTCAAGGACGGGGAAAAAGCGGATTCTGTTGATAAGATCACGGCAGGCATGCATACCGTGATGGCGCATATTCATCTTCTGGAAGGCAAAAGGGATGAAGCAGAAGCATGCCTGCGCGGCGTCCTTGCAACCGTCCGTCAGTTTGACGCTGCACCGGATTTTGGAGTCCGCAGTACACGCAATCTCACACTCCACAACGATACCATTCTCAGCGACGGTCTTGGCGCAACGGCGGCAGAAAGCATTCAGACAATTCTGGACATGCTGGAAAACCGGGAACTGAAACAGATCTGGAAGGAGCTCAACCATGACAAGTGATGAAAAGAAAACCATGAATGTGTTTGCAAACAGGAATTTCCGGCTGATCTTTCTTGGCGCGCTTGTCTCTGAACTGGGAGCACTTCTCTACAGCTTCGCCGTGGGGTTCTATATTCTGGAAATCAGCGATAACAACGCTTTTCTGCAGGGACTGTATCTTGCCCTGTGCGGAGCAGCCCTGCTGCTTTTCACACCCGTCGGCGGCGTTCTGGGGGATCGTGTCAACAAGGCAAAGATCATGTATGTCTGTGATTACATCAAGGGTGGGATGATCCTGACGGCGACCCTGCTCATGATGATCCTCCCTGACAGGGCAGCGCATATCGTGATTCTGTTCATCCTCGGCATTCTGGGCAATGTGGTCAGCGGAATTTTCGAGCCGGCAGCCGGAGCCATGCTGCCCAATATCGTGGAGCCGCAGCAGCTGCAGCAGGCGAATGCATATTTCTCCATCAAGAGTTCCATGCAGTCAATCCTGGGCGTTGTGCTGGCCGGTATCCTGTATGCAGTGCTTCCCCTGAACGTACTCTTCCTGACAATTGGTGTCTGCTTTATCATCTCAGGCATCTCGGAAATGCTGATCCGCTATCAGCACACACCTTCTCCGGAACCGGTCACGTTCCGTCTGGCGGTTTCAGACCTGAAAGAGGGTCTCCTGTACCTGCAAAGTCAGAAAGCCATTCTGGCGTTTCTGGGTGCCATACTGTTCATTAACTTCTTCTTTACACCTCTGACGGGCAATTTTGTCCCGTACTTCATCAAGACAGATCTGGCGGCCGCACCGTCCTTCCTGTTTGACAGCTTTCTGAAACCGGAGATGTGGTCATCCGTGTTCAGCGTCTGCATTGGAGCCAGTTCCCTGATCGGTGCTGTCCTGATGAGCGCCCGGAAGCAGGAAGAGCAATGCGGGCTGAAGGTGGCAAGACGCCTGTGTGTCTTATCCGGCGTCATGATCGCACTGGTGGCCGGATACGGATGGCTGGTGGCAGCAAACGTCTCCCTGAACGCGTTTCTGGTTCTGTTCTGCGCAGGATGCCTTGCCGTGGGCTTTCTGCTGTCCTTTATCAACATTCCTGTCAGCACCACCGTCCAGCGCCGGGTGGAAAAAGCCATGCTCAGCAAGGTAAGCAGTCTCCTGAGCGTAGGTTCACAGGGACTGATCCCCATTGCATCCGTGTTGGCTGGGGCAGCACTTCAGGCCTTTGGCAGTACCGTATTGCTGGCCATCTGCGCAGCCGGGTTCACGGTTACATCCGTCCTGATGCTGACAAACAGGCACGTCAAGTCCCTCTGATTTCCCCTGTAATCCGGCTGTTCCGGACCGGACAGAACGCCTGCGTGTCGCAGAAATGCAGACTGTTTGCCGAATAAGCACCTGAACTGCTGTCCACAATACAGTTCAGGTATGTCCTGCCGGATGCCATGCACATACTTTCTCGCAGAGGCCTGGGAGCATGATTCTCCCGGGCCTTTTTGAAGATTCCACATAAGAAAAGCCATCTGTCTGATAAAACAGATGGCTGACTTTACATGCAGGTGTCAGGACTTATGCAGATGACTGTTACCTGCCCGGATGGAAGGCGCAGGATTTACGCACGACAATGTCCCCCGGCAGGTGCACGATGCGCCCTTCCGCGCCGCCGATCAGCCGGAAAAGCTCAGAGGCGGCCAGGGTGCCCTGCCGCTCCATGTGCGTGCGGATGGTGGTCAGCGCCGGCGTGCAGTAGCTGGACAGAAGGTGATCATCGCATCCCATGATGCTGATGTCCTCCGGAACCCGGATACTGTATTCCCGCAGGGCCTCCATGCAGCCGATGGCGCTGAGGTCATTGGCCGCGAAAACCGCGTCCGGGAGCTCGTCATGCTCCTTCAGCCACCGATGCATGGACCGGTATGCCGCCGCCTTCTCAAACCGGCCAACCAGGATGTTCTCCTCCCGCAGGAGGAACCCCGCTTCCCGCAGGGCGTCCGAAAAACCTGCCTGGCGCTGGATGCTGTCGTAATTGTGGGACACACCGAAGATGTGCATCATGTTTCTGTGCCCAAGCCCCAGCAGGTATTCCGCTGCCATCCGTCCGTGGTCATAGGATTCGTAAATAACGCTGGAGATGCTCCGGTCCGTGGTCTCCTGGTCCAGGAAAACGACGGGGAGCCGGGATGCCTTCAGCCGTTTCATCTCCTCAGGACTCAGCCGGCCGAAGAGGATGATCGCCCCGTCGATGCTCCGGCTCTGGATGGAGGGCAGCAGCGGCTTCTCCTCGTCGGCGATGAACACGTTCAGCTCATATCCCATCTTCTGGCACAGGTAGTGGATGGAGTCCGCCATGTCGGCATAGTAGCTGCCCGTCATGGAGGTAACAAACAGCCCGACGGTGTGGGTCTGCGCCGCCCGCAGATGCTTCCCGCTCATGTTGGGAATATAGTTGAGCCGCCTTGCCGCATCCAGCACATGCTCCCGGGTCTTGGGCTGAACCAGATCGGATCCGTTGAGCGCGTTGGAAACTGTGGCGATGGAGACCCCCGCTTCCCGGGCCACATCCCTGATGGTGACTTTGTTCATGCTCATCTGCCTTCCCGAAATTCAAAGAGATTGAAACCGGCGCCGAAAATCAAGTTTCCGCTCTGGTCATCAGCGCCTCGATGTCCGCGGTGCCCTTCGCGGCCCGCAGCCGCAGCACGCAGGCGTCGGCGTTGTTCAAATGCATGTCGGAGAGAATCTGCCGCCGTTCAGTTCCGCTCAGGTCGAACCGGCCCAGCAGCGCCTCGTCCTGCCACACCTCCAGCACGGCCGGCTCCGGCGCGTAGCATGCGACCTCCAGGCGGGACAGCACGGACACGTCATACAGCGAATAGCACGCGAACTCCCCTTCCCGCAGCCGCAGCACGTATCTGGACCAGTCGCCGTCGAAGGTGAAGCGCTTTTCCCGGTCCGGATACCGGCAGTGCAGAAGCATTCCCGTGTTCCCCCGGTAAGATGTCTCCGGCGCGAAACCGCCGAGGGAGCTGTAGGAGCTCCCCGGCCCCGGCAGCTCGTCAAAGTCGGTTCCGGCGATGATGCACCCGGGCAGCCGGAAAACATTGGCCGCCAGTTTTTCATTGATGACACAGTTCTCCAGCCGGATGTTCTTGATGTATTCGCTGAGGATCTTCTGGGCCTTCTCGTATCCGGGATGCACGCCGCCCCTGGCGTAATCCAGCAGCAGCTCCCACTCCATCGGGGGAATCACGGAGCAGGGCGAGTTTTCGCACCGCATCTTCTTCCACGGCCACATGTTGATCCCGATGTCCAGCGAGGCCGCCAGCGGCATCATGGCTGAGAACCACTCCATCGTGTTTTCCCCGGTCTCACCCAGCCACAGCGGCACGTTCAGCTTCTCCGACAGCGCAATCCAGGTCCGGAAGGTGGAGATATCCGGCGCGCAGCCGTAGCGGTGGAAGTGGATGACCATCTTCGGATCAAACACATGGTCGAAGAAGCTTTCCTCCGTCGCCCAGTGCGGCCCCTCCAGCGTGATGATGTGCTTTGGATCCACCGCCCGGATCCGGGCGATGCACTGATCGTAGAATTCCGCAAGCCTGGGGATGTATCCGTCCAGGTCCGGATCCCCGGGGAACCGCACCGGGCGGACCGGTTCGTTCAGCAGGTCGTACCCGCCGACGATCCACCGGTCCCTGTATCGCGCGGCGATCTTCTCCCACAGCACAAGCCCCTTCTCGAAGCAGTCATCGTCAATCAGCAGGCGGCACATATCGTCCACAGAGTCGTCGATGTTCGCCCCGGTCTGCCCGCCCGGCGCACCGTGCAGGTCAATGAAGGCGTACAGCCGGTTCTGCTCGCACCAGTCGATCACCCGGTCCAGCAGCCGGAAGCTCTCCTCGTTGAAGCTGATGCCCGGCCCCTCCCGCAAAAAGAGGCGGGAGTTGATCGGGATGCGGACGGAGTTGTATCCCATGTCCGCCATCATCTGGATGTCGCTCTCGGTGATATAGCTGTCCCGGAACTGTTTCCAGAACTTTTCTGCCCACGCGCTTCCTGCCAGCTGTTCGATCACATTCTCAATCCGGCGCGGCCGGTCGAACCGGGGGATGTCATACGCCAGCCACATGTATCCCTCGCACAGCAGCCAGTTGCCCAGCCCCCATCCCATGAGCAGCACTTCTTCCCCGGCGCCGTTGACGGTCTTCCGGCCGCAGACGTCCAGAAAACCCTCCACCCGGCTCCGGCTGACATTCTTTTTCATAGGCAAACTCCGTTATATTGTGTCTCAGGCAGCGGCGCCGCCGCTGTCCCCTTCATTCTCTGATAAAGCTCTGCCGGAGAGCCTTCGCCCTCCGGCAGAGAACAGCAGAGTTATTGTAACATAACTTTCTTCAAATGAGCAGGGCGGACGGATTATTGATATCCGTATTCCTCGCAGTAGGCTATCCACTGCTCGGTGAAGCCGTCGCGGCAGTCCTGAAGACCGGCATCGGTCACCTTCTGACGGAATTCAGCGATGGCAGCGTCCACGTCACTGACCAGGCCGGCCTGAATCGGTGCCAGGTACTGCCGCATTACGTTGGACACAGCGGTGCGCTGGAACTCGTATTCGGAATAGTCCTCGGTGAAGCCGCCGTAAATGTTGACGTTGGGGAACTTGGATTTGGCGCCGATCTCGTAATATTTATCGAACATTGCCTGCAGAGCCACGTCGGATTCCTGGGGCAGCTTGTAGTCGTTAACGCGCAGGTTCCAGGTGTTGAAGTTTTCGTACAGGAAGTTCTCGTCCAGGTTGTGATAGATGCCGTCCACCACCTCATAGTGCTTTCCTTCGATGCCGTACTGGACCAGGTTGTTCATATCCTGGTTGGTCATCAGGTAGTTCAGCACCATGGCACAGCGCTCCGGATACTTCGTGCCGCGGACGATGGCGGTGCCGTTCTGGGTCGCGTGTCCGGGATACATGACATTGGTCACCTCGCCATAGGCGATGTAGGCGCTTTCCCATTCCGGATGATCCTTGGCAAAGTTGTTGGCGGAGGAAATCTGCTTGTTGGGGTTCATGCCCGCCACCTCAGCGATGGCCAGGCCGTTGTCGTAGGCTTCGCTGTCGTTCGTGTCAGACAGGGCGCTCTTGGACCAGAAGCCCATGTCGGCCCACTTCTTCATCAGCTTCATGTCTTCGACAAAGTCGTCGCTGAACCAGTAGTCGTAAACCTGGTCCGGTGTGTCATAGTTGGCGGCCAGGCCGTAGGGCAGCGCGTTTCCGGCCACCCAGGGATACTTGATGTTGAAGATGTTGGCGGTGTCGAAGGCCACGTTCAGGGAGCTGGAACTCTCGCTGGCGGTGGCGCGCAGGATCACCTGATCCGGCTCATGCTCCTTGACACCCGCGAAGAAGGCTTCGATATGCTCCAGGCTATCCGGATAGGGCAGGTCATATTTGGCCCGCAGATCCTCGCGGTATTTGATGCCCAGCGGTACATATTCGGGCCACAGCGCAGGCACTGCGTACAGTTCACCCTCCACGCGGCACATGTTCAGCATATCCTCGCCGGCCAGCGCGCGCAGTTCAGGAGCGTATTCGTTCAGCAGATCGTCCAGCTCCAGGAAGGCGCCAGCCCGGGCAAGCAGGCCGTAATCCAGCCAGTTGGCGATGTAGATCAGGTCCGCGCCGCCGCTGGTCAGCTGGGTGTTGTATTTCTGGGTGAAGTCGGTCCAGGTGGAAAACTGGAAGTCAATTGTCGCGTTGAACTTTTCCTTCAGGATGGCATTGATCGCGTCCTCGACCACGGCCTCATCCTTCGGGGCGTCGCCCATTACGTAGAAGACCAGATTGGCTTCCTGGGTCATGTCGTCCGCCGCCAGGGCGGTTGCTGCCAGTGACATGCACAGGCTCAGGGAAACCAGCAGACAGAACAGTCGTTTCAGATGCTTCATTTTGGGGAATCCTCCTTTTTGATTGTCTCATTTCAAGGCGGCATCCGCCGCCCAAAGACCGAAAGCAATGGGGCCGTGTCAGCCCTTGACAGCGCCGATGGTGATGCCGCTGACGAAATAGCGCTGCACAAAGGGATAGAATAGCAGCACAGGACCCGTCGCAACCACGGCCATCGCCAGCTTGACGGACTGGGTCGGCAGATCCGCCGTGTTGATGCTGACGTTCTGGGCCATCTGGCGCATCGCCATGGTGGAGTTGACCAT
>CAMOVR010000098.1 GCA_946627565.1 uncultured Clostridia bacterium | reverse complement strand
AAAGAAAATTTTGAGAGGATTGGTTAGAAAAGACTAACAGAAGAAAATAGAAGAAAGCTGCCTTGACAACTTCTGCGGCATTGTGGTAGGTTTCCCGCGTACATGAAGGTTAAAGAACGGAGGGAGGTAACGAGACTATGATTGGGATACCTTTTGAGATAAACAAAGAATTCGCAACCGAATTGTTTCTCAAGTGGATTAAGAAGAAGCACATTCGAAAGAAACTAAGGAATGAGATTCTACACAGTTTCAGTCTCGTTCCGCGGTACATTCCCTATTGGAATTTCGATACTGTATATGTGGAAGGCGAATATGAATGGAAGAGGGGACGCGATGACCAGCCGGAGATGGAGTGGACAGAAAGATCAGGGCATATCAGATGGGTAATACATGACTTGTTCATTCCTGCTCTTACAACATATAACGAATACAGTCTCACAAAACTGAGTGAGAATTTCTCCGCCAACAGGTTTGTCACTTTTGACCCTGACTATTCGGCAGGTGAAATTGCCAAAAAACCTACGATTGATCATAGGAAGGGATGGGAAGAAGCAAAGGAACAAATCTACAATAGACTGGAGAGAGAGGTCCTCTCAGACACTAAGATTGGCCCAGACGAAGCAAAACTAACCGCGCTAAATCTAAGGTATACTGACGTCACACAGATTCTGGTATACGTGGCTGTGTACCTATGTACGTTTCAATATCGTAAGAGCACATATTATATCGCTATCGACGGAGGGGATGGCACCTGCATTGGCAGTTCTCCTACATCAGCGCTTCGGGTATTGGGTAGAATATTGTTTCACAAAGAGTAACGAAAAAGGGAAGGGGAGACGGCAGCCCTATACCGTCTCTTGTCCTTCCCTTATTTAATTAGCTTAGACTAACCGAGCTTATCCCTCCTTTCTATTCGATCCTGCGGCTCTCAGCCAGGCGCCTGCAACTTTAGGAGCCACGCGACCCCGGCAGCGACCGCGTCACTCTCGTCATCAGTCAAGTAGGCCGGTATCAGCCCATCAGGTCCCGGGCTAATATAGCTATACTGGAAATCACAAAAATCCGGAACGGATTTTTGATTGATTTCCGTATATACCGTGACGCCACATACGATTTTCCGGATCATTACGCTCACGAGTATAGCAAGCGCCGCAGCAACCTCTTCCTTTGTAGCTTTGCCGGTTCCCGCGACAAGCTTCTTAATTTCTGCTGGCGGCAACTCAATGTAGTCCTTATGGAAGTAAGCCCATGCATAGAGATCCGCAACGCCCGCAACTTTGGCCAACGCCATTGTCTCGTTTGCGCCCTTGAGGAATGCACGTTCTCTGATAAGGAAGTCGAGATCGGGGAACTGGGTAAAATAACTTTTGATCGATGCAATCTGACTAAGCATCTGGCCGTGAGAGGCCCGAGACCTTTTGCTGTCCACGATGGACTTGCGGAGAATACGGACGCGGCTCCCAGCTGCGTCAGGCTCGTATTCCAGGACAGCGAATCCAGGGCGGCGCAAGGGCAGGTCCGCGCAGAACTAGCGAAGAGGATGGTTGAAGCTCATCCTTACATTAAAATGTCAAGCTGTTTTTACAGAATGGGTGTGAATGCAAATTGCTGATAGATAGCATCTGTCAGTTCTGTGCCTTATGATTCTGTGCGTATTTTCTGTTGGCACGCCAGAAACAGATGAGGCAGAGGATGACCTGCAGCACGGTGGAACACGGCGTTGCCAGTCCTATATGGAACATGGATACAGGCACTTCACGGCTCATCAGGAAAGCCACTGGAATGCGTACCAGGAATGCGCCAAGAATGCCCTGAATCATAACGAAGCGGGTCATGCCCAGACCGTTAAAGAATCCGATGAAACAGAACAGGAAGCAGGTCAGCAGGCAGTCTATGGCATAGGCTTTCAGATAATCTGCGGAGGCCGCAATGACCTGTGGATCATTAGAGAAAACGGAGGACAGGAGATTGCCGCGCCAGAAGGTCAGGGCAAACATGAAAACAGCCAGTACGGCAGATAATGCAATGGCATATCCCAGGGCCTTCCGGGCCCGGCCATATTTGCCCGCACCGAAATTCTGCGCGACAAAGGCTGCCATGGCCTGCATGAAGGCCGCGGGGATCAGCATGATGAATCCGCATATCCTCTCTGCCACACCCATGCCTGCGGAAGGTACCAGCCCCAGGCCGTTGACAATGGACAGCAGCACCAGGAAGGAAATGCCCACCAGCAGATCCTGCAGCGCAATAGGCAGACCAAGGCCTGTCACCTTCCAGATGATGGATTTCCGGAACCGTATGCTTTCCCTTGAAAAATCAAAAGGAAGGGGCCTCCTCCGGAGAATCAGGAGAGAGAGGATGACACTGACAGCCTGGGCCAGTACGGTGGCCACGGCAGCCCCTGCAGCCCCCATGTGGAATACGGCAACCAGCAGCAGGTCCCCTGCAATGTTGAAGATGCAGGCAATGAGCACGGTCATCAGAGGTGTTTTTGAGTCACCGATCCCGCGGAAGATACTGCCAATCAGGTTGTAGGCGATGATAAAGACAGAGCCCAGCCCGCAGATCCGTATATAGGAAGCCGTGGCGTCAAATGCTTCCTCCGGCGCATTCATGATCTGGCTCAGGGGCCGTGCGAGAAGCGGAATCAGTATGGTGAACACGCACGCGATTACGCTGAAAAGGCAGATGCTGCTTCCGGCAACCTCTCCGCCTTCGCGCCCGTGCCCTTCACCGATTCTCTGGGCAAGCAGGATGGTGGTGCCCATGGCAAAACTGGTGACCAGATTGGTGATGGTCATCATCATCTGGGAACCGGTTGAAACGGCGGATACGTCCAGGGACTGGGCGAACTGTCCTACAATCAGCAGATCCACTGCGCCGTACATGGACTGGATCAGCATGGCAAAGAAGACCGGCAGCATGAAGACGATCAGCTGGGGAAGAATTTTTCCGGTGGTAAAGTCACTGCTTTTCTGCATAGTTCCCTCCAACAAAGAAACCGGATAAGAAACGGGCAAAAAACCCGTCATCTTATCCGGTCGATCATGTACGAAGTATGATCCACCCTCCGATGAACCGTCAGAGATTGTACAGTTCTGTTTCCATATGTCAAGACTTTTTTACAGGGACAGAGGGCGTGAAAAGTAATGCCGGTCTTTGAATGGGATCAGAAACAGTTTTCCATACCCGTTTCGTAATATGCAAGTACCTTCGCCCTATAGTACGCAATCGCCTGTTCGGACAGGAGGCCGGGAATAGCGGGAACTGCCAGCAGGATCCTGGTGCTTGCGATGTCGTCGATCTGCCGCTCGGCCCGTGCAATCAGGTCCTCGTCCTCCGTGCCCAGATATGTGCGGATAAAGGTATTCCAGATTTCTTCAATTTCTTCATCCGTGAAGTCCTTGAGCATGATGCCGCTGTGTCTCTTTTCCGGGTTATGGAAATCGACGCGGCAGGTGAGGTACATGCTCATCAGGTCAAAGACGGGATGGCCGGAACCGCCGTTGGACAGGGCGATGAGGATCATCTCGCCGTTTTGCACCATGACGTTTCCGGGATGGCAGTCACCATGGATGAAGGTGTTGCGGTCGGGGAGGGAATCGAAGATCTTCCTCAGCTTTTCCGTCTCCTCCGGTGTGGTGACCTTTCCCTCAAGATAGAACAGGGCGGCGGAAGAAGCAGCTTTCATGGGGGTGAATTCCGCAGGGTCCACCTGGATGCTGTGCATTTCCTTCAGAAAGGCTGCAAACTGCCGGATGTGGTCCCGGATATGGGCCTTGTCTTCCACCAGGACCCGGATCAGTTCCTTGGCATTGAGCATCTCATACACGGTTCCGTAGGCATCTCCGACCCTGACCAGATCATATGCGATAGCAGTAGGAATGCCTGCAACAAAGGCATTTCTGGCTTTTTTGCTTTCATTTGCGAACATCTCATAACGGACGCCCGGTCTGAATACCTTGATGATGGTGTCCGGGTCCAGACGGTACACCACGGAAGTGGCGCCCTCACCGACGATTTCGCAGCCTTCAACGGAAACCTGCCGGAGGCGTTTTTCCACCTGAAGCAGCTGCGTGAAACCCGTCACATCCAGAATCTCATAGACTTCCGGAGAAACGTTGCGCACGGGGATTTTTTCGTCGGCCATACGGCGCAGCTTCATCAGCACCCGAAGGCCGGCACTGGAGATGTAAACCAGTTTTTCAGCATCCAGAGCGATTTTGACACCGGGATTTGCCTGTATTGCCTCCAGTGCTTTCTTTTCAAAAGCGGGAGCATTTGTGGAGTCGATCCGGCCTTCCGGAAACAGGGTAAGGGCAGCCATGTCTCATGGCTGCCCGGATTTTCATATCCTGGTATAAGCGGACAGATTCGCGTTGCTTGACGGAAATTGACTGGAAAAACAGGCTCCGGATGGGTTATGAGACGCCATTATGCCATACGCAAATATGCAATACTCATTTTTCACCGTGATAGGTTATCACAATACTGGCATCCGGCATATACAGCCCATTTCCGTTTTTGACTTTCTCCCCGTTGATCTGTACGGATTCAATTTTCTCATCCCGTATGAGGGAGGTGAGCATATTCAGGTCCCGCAGGTTCACGGTGCGCACCCGGGTAAACCCGGCGGCCCGGAAGGCGGCGGCCACGGCCTTGTAATTCTTATCCTCGTATGGATATGCGTCATCCGGGAGACGGATGGCACCCATTTTCATAAGGCGCTGCTCCGCTTCCTTCCTTGGGCGGCGGGAAAACATGTACCACCCAAAGACAAAGAGCGCCACTTCCAGATAGAAAACATTGTTCCGGGTTTCTTCGGCCACATCCCAGACCCCCATGGTCCAGATGATGAGCACAATGGCTATGATGCGCCAGTAGCGCCAGACCGGCAGGGGCCGTACCTCAATGGGAGCGGCAGGCGGTTCAGGCTCTTTTTTGACTTCCTCTTCCTGAACCTGGGGCTGTCTCTGACGGTTCATCTCCTGCCGGTTCTGGTAGGCCCGCAGTTTTGCGGACCTCAGGTCAGTACCGCAGTAATCGCAGCGGAGCCCTCCGGCAGGCGCCCCGCAGGCAGGGCACTTGATGACCGTTTCAAAGGCTTCCACGGGTATTTCTTCATGGCTCCGGTTTTTTTCCGCCTGGAGTCTGTTCAGGGCTCTTCGCATCTCATGGAGTTCCGCTTCCCGTTTTTCTTCCCTCAGCCGGGCCTCTTCTTCTCTCCGCTGCGTTTCTTCTTCCTCTTCCTCTCTCCGGGCCTGCTTTTTTCTCTGAATGCCTGACACAACTGCGCCGGCGGCCACGCCTGCGGC
The DNA here is from genome assembly GCA_946627565.1 of uncultured Clostridia bacterium. Taxonomy (GTDB): domain Bacteria; phylum Bacillota; class Clostridia; order Christensenellales; family Aristaeellaceae; genus UBA2943. The sequence goes on along the minus strand of CAMOVR010000098.1, from coordinate 8,280 downwards.
GGTCAGGCCAAGTCTGACCAGATGACGGTTCATGGCTTCACCTCCGGAAAAGGTACGACAGAACAAATACGGGGCAGGGGATGAAAGAAATAGTTAGGAAGGTTAAGGCTTGATGAGTTTTTCCAGGGTTTCATACAGGACGTCCGGATCCAGGGGTTTGGACAGGTGGGCATTGAGCCCGGCCTGCAGGGAGCGCTGTACATCCTCGTCAAAGGCGTTGGCGGTCAGGGCAATGATGGGAATGGCTTTGGCGTCCGGGCGGTCCATGGCACGGATGGTGCGGGTGGCTTCCAGGCCGTCCATCTCAGGCATGCGCATGTCCATGAGGACGGCGTCATAATAGCCTGCAGGATGGTTTGCGAACATATCCACGGCGATGCGGCCATTCTCTGCCACTTCCACCGTCACTTCCCGCATCTCCAGCACCATGACCACAATCTCGGCGTTGACTTCCACATCTTCCGCCAGCAGGATTCTGCGGCCCTTCAGGTCGGCCCTGACGTCCGCCAGTTCTTCTTTCCTGCGCCTGAAGGCATCCCGGAACTCTTCCAGGACATTGTCGGCAAACAGCGGCTTGGACACAAAGGAGTCCACGCCCGCTGCCATGGCTTCTTCCATGATATCGTCCCAGTTAAAGGAAGTGAGGATGATAATGGGCATCTCGATGCCCGCCTCCGTGCGGATCTGCCTGGTGGTTTCAACGCCGTCCATGTCCGGCATCTTCCAGTCCACCAGAATCAGGTTATAGTTGTCCCCACGCAGGTGGCGGATACGTGCCTTTTCCAGGCCCTCCGCGCCGGAGGAGGCCACTTCGCAGTGGAAGCCGATCTGCCCAAGCACCACCTGGGCATGCTCCAGGGCGATGGGGTCATCATCGATGACCAGCACGCTCATTTCATGGGGGTTCAGCTCTTCGCCTTCCGTTTCGGCACTGCTCCGGGAAGACTCGCCCAGGGTAACGGTCACGGTGAAGGTGGTACCCTTGCCCTTTTCGCTTTCCACGGAAATGCTGCCGTTCATCAGCTCCACCATGCTTTTGGTGATGGCCATGCCAAGGCCTGTGCTGCCGTAGCGGCTGGTGGTGGAGGAATCCTCCTGGGAAAAGGCGTCAAAGATATGGGGGAGGAACTCCTTGCTCATGCCGATGCCGGTATCGGAGATGATGAAGCGCAGTGTGGCTTTGCCCTCAAAGCGCTGTCCTTCCTCAATGGTGAAGGTGACGCTGCCGCCCTCCAGGGTAAACTTGACTGCATTGCCAAGGATGTTAAGCATGATCTGGCGCAGCTTCATGCCGTCGCCCACATAATAGGTATCTACGGTTCCGTTGATCCTGCATTCATAGTGCAGCCCCTTGTCCCGGCACTGTCCGCTGATGATGGTGTTGACCTGTTCCAGGCCCTTGGAGAAGGAGAATTCCTCATTCTTGAGGACCATGCGGCCGGACTCAATGCGGGACACGTCCAGAATATCGTTGATGAGGCTCAGCAGGTGCTGGGCAGAGACGCTGATTTTTTCCAGATAGCCCCGGATTTTGGGTTCCTTCACATCATGCAGTGCAATGCTGTTCAGGCCGATGATGGCATTGATGGGCGTCCGGATCTCATGGCTCATGTTGGAGAGGAAGGATGTCTTTGCCTTGCTGGCCTGCTCGGCGGCGGACAGGGCATCCTTGAGCGCCTGGGACTGGGACATGGTCTTGCGGGTCTCGGCATCCACATCCGCAAAGCAGACACTGACGGCGTGCACGATATGGTCATCCCTGTCCTCGGGATGGCGGACGCCGGCAAAACGGATCATTTCATAGGATTTCCGGCCGTTGCGTATGACCAGGTAGCGGAAGGAGGTGACCCGTTCATCCACCAGCTCTGCCCGTATGCTGGCGGGCTGGATATAGCGCAGGAACTCTTCCCGGTAGCTTTCTGCCACAAACTTGTGTGCGTAGTTTGTCATGGCTTCCAGATAGGGAAAGGAGTCCCCCACCTGGTAGCCGTCGTCCATGCATTCATTGGTCTGGTAGCATGTGCCGACATCCCTGTCCAGCTCGATATAGTACAGACTCCTGTAGTTGGAGGCGAGGGCCGTGATCATCTTTGCCTGCTGTTCAGCCTGCTTCTGCTGCCGGATCAGCTTGTCCTGCAGGGCAAGGCGCTGTTCCAGTTCCTCCTGCTTGACCCGGCTGGCTGCCTCGGCGGCTTCCCTTTCCATGGCCATGTGCTGGGATCTGCGGGTCTGAAAGAGGATGATGCCAAACAGGCCCAGGAGCACCGTTGCCGTTATGACGGACTGGAGGATGCTGCGCATGACGATGCCGTCTGTGACCGGCATGATCCTGCTGCTGGTGACGCTGTCCCGGACCATGTAGCTCAGGATCCAGTCTGTTCCGTCAATGGGAATATAGGAAAGGGTAATGCTCTCATTTTTATAGTTGAAGGAAGCTACGCCCCTCTGGCCTTCCCTGAACGCATCCAGTGTCTTTTTAAGGGAATATCCCCCCATGAATTCGGAACGGGCCAGGGCATCAAACAGGTTGGATTCAGATGCGATTCCGCTCAGAACGGTGTTGCTCAGAGGGAAACCGTCCCGGGTATAGATGTTGCAGAAGGAGGCGTCCGAGTTCTGGGTGGCAATGGAGACGCTCTCCAGCATGACATTTCTGTCAATCTCCATGAAACAGACCACCAGCTGTTTCCCGTCCAGGCGGATGTTCCGGTCCCGGATGGGGACGGCGATGACGACCTTCTTGTCTGCGCCGTTCGGGTTCAGGATGGATACCTGAGGGGAGGAGATGGTTTCATAGGGTATGGAATACATGCTGATTTCGTCGACAATACCGTCATCTGCGGTATAGATCAGACCGCCTTCATCCACAAAGGCAAACCGTTCCAGATGGAAAAGGGCCTTGACATTCCGCTGGTACATCCGCAGATGTTCAAGGTCCTGAAGGTCCTCTTCATCCAGCATGCCCATGGCAATATGAATCACGTCAATGTTGTCACGGATATAGTTGGCCACCACCTGTTCACGGCGGCCTGCCAGCTCATCCAGAAAAAGCAGGCTTATGGAGCGCGCTGCCCCCCGGGTGTCACGGCTTGCTATGTCGCCCATCCAGGTTGTGCCCACCAGAAAGGTCAGAATGATCACCAGGACAGCAAGCAGTGCAAGTATTCTGTTGGTCCGATTCTTTTGGTTTTCCATGCCTAACTCTTCCTTTGTGTATTCGGGTATATCCTTATGCTGCATGGTTTAAACAGAACATGCCCGGAGAGGGGCATGGATACGGCCTGTGCATGCAGTTGTGCTCTGACATATGGTAACATTTTGAGGGGAGATATGCAAGAACAGAGAACACGCAAACACGGAAAGAACCGCAGAGGGGACGGAAAACGGAACACAGGACAGGAAACATACCGGCACATAAAAAAGGCAGGGAAAACCCTGCCCTGTTATGCAATACCTGCCTCATTGCTGGTCTGAATCCGGTTCATGCGGGCGTAGCTGCCGCCCAGAGCCACCAGTTCTTCATGGTTGCCCCGCTCTGTGATGTGTCCGTCCTCAATGACAAGGATCTGATCTGCATTGCGTATGGTGGAGAGCCTGTGGGCGATGGCAATGATGGTCCGCTGTCCGGCAATGCCGGCTATGGCCTTCTGGATCTGGCGCTCTGTTTCCACATCCACGGAAGCGGTGGCTTCGTCCAGGATGATCACCGGGGAACGGCGCAGGATGGCCCGGGCAATGGCGACACGCTGTTTCTGGCCGCCTGAGAGGCGCAGGCCCCTTTCGCCCACCTGGGTTGCGTACCCGTCCGGCATGGCCATGATATCCTCGTGGATGTTGGCAGCCTTTGCCGCTTCCTCAATCTCCTCCATGGAAGCCTCCGGCATGGCGTACCCGATGTTTTCCGCAATGGTGCCGTTGAAAAGGAAGGTGTCCTGGAGCACGGGGGAAATATTGCGGCGCAGGCTTTCCATGGTCACGTTTTTCAGGTCGTGGCCGTCGATGAGAATGCGGCCGTCCGTGGGCTCATAGAAGCGGGAGATGAGCTGGGTCAGGGTGGTCTTGCCCACGCCCGTGGGCCCCACCAGGGCCAGCATTCTGCCGGGCGGGCAGCAGAAGGAGACGTCCTTTAAGACAGGAACGCCGTTTGCGTAGGAGAAACTGACATGGTCAAAGGTGATCTCGCCCTGAACATCCTTCAGCTCAGAGGCACCGGGCTTATCCTGAATTTCAAAGGGCGCATCCAGAATATCCAGTACACGCTCGGCCCCGGCCATGGACTGCTGCAGGCTTTCCAGGAGGTTGGCAAGGCCCGTGACAGGCGCATAGAAGAGCCCCAGGTAGAGCAGGAAGGCCACAATATCCTCCACCTTCAGGCCGTCAAGATAGGCCAGGTAGCCGCCGAAGGCCACCACCAGGATGGTGCCCAGGGAGGAGATGAACTCCACGGAGGGGTGGAAGACCGCGCTGATTTTCAGGGCCTGCAGCATGGCGCGGATATGCTCAAAGTTCCGTTCATTGACCTTTTCCGTCTCATATTCCTCCCGGCCGAAGGACTGAATCTCATGGATGCCGGAGAGGTTATCCTGAAGCTTGCCGTTGAGCTCGCCCATCTTCTTCTGGGAGATGCGGAAGTAGGGACGGACCTTTTTGGAAAAGATGATGCCGGAAACCAGGATCAGGGGAATGGGGGCACAGGTGATGAGGGCCAGCTTCCAGTTGATGGTCAGAAGCACCGTGAGGACGCCGGCAAAGGTCACCACGTTGGTGATGGTCTCCGGGATCATGTGGGCGTAGAGCAGTTCAAAGTCCCTGGTGTCGTTCACCACACGGCTCATGAGGTCGCCGGTCTGCTTGTCGTGAAAGTATCCCAGGTGCATGTGCTCCAGCTTGTCATAGGTTTTGGTCCGCAGGTCGCCCACCAGGTACCAGGCGGCCTTGTGGGCCAGATAATTGCTCAGAAAACGGAACAGGACGCGCATAAGGTAGAGGACCACCAGCGCAAAGGTCAGAAGCCATATGGTCTGAAGGGCAGCTTCATCCACACCCTGTTCCACCAGGCCTGTCATGCGGGAAAGCACCCTGGGAGCCGCCAGGTTCACACCGGTCAGTGCCAGCGTGGACAGGATGGCGATGATGTACAGATTCCTGTACCGTACAACTTCGCGGCTGAGCCGCCACAGTGTTTTGATCATGGTACCTCCTGAGATGGTTGCAGGATGATGGGAAAATCATGCTTTCAGAACAGGGATCGTGCCTGATGCAGCATTATAAAGAAAAAAGCCAGGCATAGCAACAAGCAGTCCGGCGCGGCGGACTGCCTGTTCCTGTGCCTGCTTTTGGGAAGTACCTGATATCGGGCCTGGCTATGCAACCGGGACGGCCATCCGACCATGGAGGCGAAAAAGGCATGCAGGCAAATCCGGGCATTTTGACGGGAAAGCCCCACCCCCGCCTGGCGGGGATGGGGAGGAGTGCAGGGCCCGTATGACTGTCTGCTTCCTGCTAAGGTCAGGGCAGCACATTTCCGCTCTATGGCGCATGAAGGAATGATTCAGCGCACTGAAAAAAACATGACTGCGGTATAACAGGCTTTGCGGGGGGCTTTGCGTCATTCCTGAGACTGAATCAGGGAGAGAGGGAATGTCACATACCAGTCGCCTTCTGTTGCCGGAGAAGCGGTTGTGAATGTTCCGCTGAGGATCGCTTCTGAAAGATCCTCCGGATACTGTTCAAAGATGTATTCCTCAAAGCTGTCATAGTTTTCTCCAAACCAGCTGACATGGCCGATCTCCTGCAGCCCGGCATCTTCATAGCTTCTGCCGCTCTTATCCTTCAGAGTCAGAAAACCGTGATTATCCGTGTGGTGGATATCCGTGTAACGTACCTGTACATGGAGGGTTCCGTCTATGATGCCGATTCCTGTTAACGTCACACCGTCTGTAATCGGCTTTTCCAGGCTGTTTTGGGTATTCAGCACCCTCATGCGGCGGGCCTGATCTTCGGCTGCCTGTTTATTCTCAGGAGATCCGCCCCAGCCGCGTATGGGAGGTACCGGCATGGAATCCGCTTCTTTGGCCGCTTCTGTGAGGTATTCTGTAAGGTCAAGAGTCTGTTCCTGTTTATGGGATAAAAACCTGCTGACCCTGAAGGATACTTTATCACTTTCATCAGGGGCAGTCATATTGAAGTCCATGTATACTGCAAAGGCCGCTGTTTTTGTTTCCGGATCATATCCGGTCTGAATGCAGGTTCCGGATCCGTCATAGGGCAGCTCAAGAACCGCACTGTCAAACAGGTCTGTTGTCCCGTCGATCCGATCCCCTTCAAGATCCTGCATGGTAAGCGTTACCAGTGATTCTGTTCCGTCCAGCAGTGCAGAAACGACTTCCATCCGTATGCCCTGACTCTCACTGACGAGACTGACAGGACGCAGAGCCAGCGCCGCATGCGGCCAGATCTGATACAGGATCTGGTTTACGTCATCATTGAACGCCGCAAGGGCGGTGCTCATGCCAAGTACTGCCACCATCGCGAAGGCAGCAATGATGCCCGTTGCTCTTTTTAAACCGGGGGATTCCTTTTTTTCCAGATTCTTCAGCTTAAGAGCAATACGCTCATCAAATCCTTCTGAAGGTTCCATCGCAGTGCACTTCATCACTGCTTTCAGCTTCTGTTCACTCATGTCTCTATTCCTCCTTCAAAACATCTGCACGCAGACATTTCAGCAGCCTGGAAAGCCGCGAGGAAACCGTTCCTCTTGGTATACGGAGTATGGAAGCAATCTCTGCTTCCGGCAGGTCTTCCTGATACTTCAGTATCAGAAGCAGCCGGTCCTTTTCTCTGAGTCCCGACAGGTAGTCTGCGATACTGGCCTGCTCCGGTGCGATCAGAGATTCCTGATACGGTTCAATAGCCTCTGTATGGTGTCTGTGCCTCAGCTCCATTTTGGCAGCATTGACCGTACACCGGATCAGGTAGGATGGAATGGCTGCTTTATTTCCAATTCTCCAAAGGTTTTTCCAGGTGGCTTCAACTGCATCAGAAACAGCATCCTCCGCATCCTGCGGTGAATGAAGAAGGCTCATTGCAATACGGTACAGCTGATGGGATCTTGCCTGTACCGTATCAATAAAAACCTGCTCCTTGCTTGTCTCCATGGACAGCCTCCTTGCTTTTGTATCCGGATACACTATATAGATGCACGGGAAACTGATTTTGCTCCATCCTGTAAAAATAATGCTGTTCCATCATCAGACATATGTTCAGCTGATTCGGGATTTCCGGCATGCCGGAGGCGGGACAGCAGGGCAATCCCGGTGCCGGCCCTGATGTATTGCCTGCGCAGGACAGTATCGGATGCCCCGCGAAACCCGGAATCACAGCGCATGCGATGTTTTTTTGGAGGCAGAATCCGCAGGCTGAGGAGGGGACACAGGAAAGGACAGGGGGAAAATTGAGGCGGCTGCACAGATTACAGTGAAGTCAGACATGGTCATGAATCGACATTTTTTTCATGGCATCATTTGCAGCTCTGTGGCAGCCAGTATAGATTTAACGTTATACTTATTTTTGCTGGATCTTCCATAGTGGAGACTGTATGCTGCTGATGACAGCCATAAGGGAATATTTTCGGCCCTTACGTGCATGCAGCCGAACCTGCGGTTACGAAGAACGAATTGGGCGCAATTGAATGCACGGGAAAACACAGTACCTGAGAGGACAGACCAGACCGGATCCGGGAGGATCATATATGCGGCAAAAGATGAAGCAGGACATTGCATGTGGACATGGAGGCAAATAAGGGTGAGCCGCTGGGCTTTTCGTCTGATGCATCATTTCGAGTGTATTTCATCTGCCAAAATGAATGGATTGTCACGAATAACGCCCGGGACAGCTTTCACACGGCAACACGCGGCCTAAACCGATTTTCCGGGAATTCCGATCTTTCTCTCAGCACCGTTTTCCGTTTCGGCGCTGCAGCCATTCAAAACAGAGAGCCATTGTCTATTCAGCATTTTTATGTTGCCAAACGCTGACCGGCGATGTAACGATTCTGTATGAGTTCCGGCTGATTTATGCTACAATTGGTGACGATAACACGGCTTTGTGGATGTGATGCCGGTGCTGATAAACAGCATCGGGCGTGATGTGAAAACAAAGTGCACAGAGGAAGAACCGGGATATGACGTGCAGTTCACTTATGAGAAGCGGGAAACCGCTGAGTAAAATCGGGATTTGTCAATCAAAGGATCCGAATCAGGATCATATAACAAACGGTTC
>CAMOVR010000097.1 GCA_946627565.1 uncultured Clostridia bacterium | reverse complement strand
CCCCTCAGGCTCCGCAGAAAGCCCGCTCCCCCAGGGCCATGATCTGGGCATCCCTTGTCATGGTGGCAGCCGTCCTGATTGTCATTGCCATTCTCATGCGCAATCAGAATATGTCCGGGGAGCTTGACCATCTCCGGGAAGATCTCACAGAAAGCCAGAGCACCTGGCAGCAGATTGCCGCTGAGAAGGAAGAGCTGCAGGACGAACTGGCCGTGGTGGAAGACGGGATCCGGGAAGCCAGCCTGAGCTATGACGAGAGCACGGAGAAGATCGCGGATCTCACCGGGCAGGTCGAAAACCTGACCATGCAGAACACTTCCCTGGAAAACCAGCTGCAGGTCTCCGCTGAGACACAGTCTGTGTACATCCGTCAGACGGAGGACCTGGCCGGCACCCTCAGGATGCTGCATGACGCAGACACCGCCCTTTCAGATGAGCTGGCATCGGATCGGGAATACACGGGCTCCCTCTGGGCAGCGGTGATCAACGCCCGCAATACCCTCCTGACTGCGCTTAAGGATGAGATGAAAGCCCTTCAGGAGGATCTGGCCCTGACAGAAGCCCGCCTGGCCGCCCTTGCGGAGACCGGCATGGAAGAGCAGGCAGATGCCATACGGGGTGAAATACAGGAACTCACATCGGACATCACCGCACTGCGCAGTCAGATTCTGATGTACGGCACCCTGGATGATCTGGCAGAGTAATTGCTTATACATTTGAAAAAGCCGCTGTGTTTCATGCAGCGGCTTTTCACGTGCCGGTGTTTATCCCCCAGACTGTTCAGATCTTATGGGGCTTGTCTGCATAATAGTCCGTCCGCGGGATCCATTTGAGGAAATTGGCAATCTCCATATCCCAGTAGCGCCACTCGTGTTCATACCCGTCCACGGGATGCCAGACGAAGTCCGCGCCCAGTGCCTTTGCGTCCTCCACAAACTCCTTCACTCTCTGGTACAGATGGTCCTGCGTGCCGCAGCATATATATCCTTTGGGAAGATCCGCGCCTTCCTTAAGACGCGCTTCAAGCTCAAAGAAGGGCTCTATCTGCCGGCGGAAGATGTCTGTCAGAGAACTCTGGTCCAGATCCTCCTGACGCCTTCTGTCCTCTCTTCCGAAAACGCCCGGCGACATGGCGCCAAAGGCACAGTACCGTCCCGGATTGGTCAGCGCATGGGCCAGCGTTCCGTATCCGCCCATGGAGAGACCGGCAATATATGTGTCCTCACGGCGCGTTGAGATGGGGAACATGCTGCTGATAAAATCCGGCAGCTCTTCGTTCAGGAAATCATAATAATTATCCCCTGCCGGCATATTGTTGTACGCCTTGTTGCCGGTACTGAAGGTGACAAGCGCGATGCGCTGCTCTTCTGCAAGCCTCTCAACGGAGGTATACCGTGTCCAGCACTGGTAATCGTTTCCGTGCCCGTGCAGGAGGTAAAGAACCGGGAATCTGGCCGGCACCTTATGTGTGGGCCGGACGCCGGGCTGCCTGTCGCACGGGGAAAAGCTTGGAATCGTTACCTCAATATCCACACCGTGATCCAGGGAGTAGGAGTAAAAATTGACTTCAAATCTGGCCATTGAAACCTCTCCTTATTCTGTTCTGTCCGCAGAGTTTCTTTTCGCTCAGGTTTATCTGCCGTTAATTCCAAATACAGAAAGACAGGAACGCATCATGCAGTTCCTGTCTTCAGAATGCTGTTTACACCCTGCAGCGCCTGTTCGTAAGCTTCTCCAGCTCGTCCAGTGCAGCTTCTGCCGCCTGCTGGTTCTTTCCGGAGGCAAACAGGTACGCCTTCAGCTTGGGTTCTGTGCCGCTGGGGCGGACAATGATCTTCCGTCCATCCTTCAGGGTGAAGGAAAGCACATCGCTGCTGGGCAGTCCGGTATCATCCTTCAGGTAGTCCACACGGCTGAAGCCCTGCCAGGCTGCCTCATCAAAGTCCTCCGCCGGCGCTCTGAGACCCGTCATGATCCCGGCCATCTGCTCTGCGCCCTTTTCTCCCTCGTACTGGAAGGTCAGAAGACGCTGGGCATAGAAGCCGTATTCTTCCCGCAGTTCATCCAGCCGTGCCAGCAGGTCCTTGCCCTGGCTCTTATAGTATGCGGCCATTTCGCACACCAGCACCGCGGCATTCACGGCATCCTTGTCCCGCACATCCGTGCCCGAGAGGTATCCGTAGCTCTCTTCAAAGCCGAAAATGTAACGGTCCCTGCGGCCCTGCTTTTCCAGCATGCCGATCTGTTCCCCGATAAATTTGAAGCCTGTGAGCACATTGCGCAGTTCCACACCGTACCTGGCGCAGACAGGAACCGCCATTTCGGTTGTCACAATGGTCTTTACCGCCACCGGGTCCCCGCCGGCAGGGCGATGGCTGCAGATATAGTCCAGCAGCAGAATGCCCATATCATTGCCGGAAATCAGGGTGACTTCATCCCCGCGGCGCACACCGGCTCCCAGACGGTCACAGTCGGGGTCCGTGGCAAAGCACATGTCTGCCTTTTCCCTGACGGTCTGCTCAATGGCCAGCTTCATGGCCTCCCGGATTTCCGGGTTCGGATACGGGGCGGTGGGGAAATTGCCGTCGGGCATTTCCTGCTCAGGCACCACGGACACCTGGATGTTCCCAAGGCGGCGGAGCATCTCCCTGACCGGAACGTTGCCGGTGCCGTTTAAGGGGGAATAGACCACCTTGAGGGGATAGGTGCATCTGGTGATGCGCAGACGGTCTATGCAGGCATAGTACCGCTCTATGGTTTCATCCGTGATATAACTTACCGTGCCCTTTTCCAGTGCGGCGTTAAAGTCCGGCAGGGTGTCCACCAGGGTTTCCTCTTTCTGGATGTACCCCAGGATTTCTTCTGCCGCTTCCAGGGTGATCTGGCAGCCGTCCGCGCCATAGACCTTATAGCCGTTGAACTTGGCCGGGTTATGGCTGGCGGTGATCATGACGCCTGCGGTGCAGTTCAGATCCCTCACGGCAAAGGAAAGCATGGGGGTAGGCATAAGGGTGCGGTAGAGATACACCCGCACACCCATTTCCGCCAGGGTGGCTGCAGCCAGTTCCGCAAAATCCCTGGAATGAATCCTGCTGTCGCAGGAAATGGCACAGCTGGGAGCAGAAGAGTTCTTCAGCAGATAGTGCCCCAGTCCCCGGGTGGCCCTGGCAACGGTATAGACGTTCATCCGGTTGGTACCGGGTCCCAGCACGCCCCTCAGACCGCCGGTGCCAAAAGCAAGGTCACGGTAAAAGCTGTCGCCCAGCTCATCCTCTGACATGTTCCGGAGCATTTCCTGCAGTTCTGCCGGCATGCCGCTGTGCTTCATCCAAAGGGCTGCATCTGTCTTTGCCATATTATTCTCCTATGCGTATGTTGAATAAGAAACAGGATTGGAACGGATCGGCTGAATCCGGTTCATGTCCCACATGAACCTGTTGGGCTCCAGCTCAAAGCTTAATTCATTGAGAATCGTGGATATGTCTTCCAGCAGATTGTAAAGCTTCCGTGCGTAATGCGCCCTTGCCGAGCGGAAAGGGCTTCGCATGAGCGCATCAAAATCCTCCAGCAGGATTTCCCGATAGCCATCGATGCCGATCTGGGCGGTATAGGCAAACTGGGTATCCCTTCCGGCCCGCATGACCGGCGGAACCTGATGGAACCAGTCCTTGACGCCTTCCACGCAATTCTTGTACTTCATGCAAACGTACGGAGGCACAGCAAACCGCAGGTTCTCTTTTACCTCTCGGTTTATATGGTAGGTTGTAAACTCCAGATAGTTGTCGTCAAACAGATTCACGGTAAAGCCGCCATCATCCGGAAACGACGGAACAGCAGGGCGATATGAGTAGAAAAAAACAGCCCTTCCCATTTTGTAACCTCCTTTCCGTAGTATTGTCTGAATTATGTTGCGATTTTATGACATTTTCCATTTTCCGTCAACATATTTTCTCTCAAAAAGAACACTGAGTTTTCACAAATTCATGTCAGATGACCCTGCGTCACGGTGAATCCGGACAGATCTGTCCCTCTTCGTTTTCCTCTTTCCCCGTCAGAAACCGCACAAGCGCATTTTCCACGGTTTCCGCCGCCGCACTGTTTCCTTCGCCTCTTAAGCCCATCACAGGGCCCAGAAGGGGAACAGGGCTGCAGGCCATGATGCGCACGCCGCACACAAAACTGGAGGCATCCGAGGGCGGGGTCAGGGGGGAGCTGCTGAAAACATCGCAGCCGTCATCCTGCTTAAGGGCACGTTCCAGGGCAAAATATCCTCTTGCCTTTCTGGCCTGCCTGAAACAGATCATGGCCGGGCGTGTTCCCGGTGCCAGCCTGTCCAGCTGTACCATGAGCCTGGTATAGGCGCTCTGCACATGCTGCCTGGCAAACTGCCGGGCCCCGGCATGGCCTGTCTCGCCATGATCAAACAGGACAAAGGCCGCCCTGCTCCGTTTTTCTTCCGGCAGGCGTTCCATGACATGGAGCAGGGTTTCAAGCGCACAGTCAAGCCCTTCATTGTGCTTCTCTGCCCATCCCGCTGTCTGAACCGCCAGCAGGGCAATATATGTCAGGGGAAATACCGGGAAGGCACGGGCTCCCAGAAACGTCCAGGCTGCGTAATATACCGCAAAGGCCGGCAGCAGAAGCAGCACCGCCTTGAGGATCTCCAGCAGGAGTGTCAAAGCAGGATGCCCCGGCATCAGCAGATCAGGAAACAGATGATTTGCAGGCGTATCATAATGGGCCGCAAGAATCACTTCTGCCCTGTCCGGATCCCCCATGACAAGGTTCCGGCTGCCCAGCATGCCGCCCTTCTCCTCAGATGCCGTATACCCGAGTTCTTCCGCCCGCTCCCTGAACCGGGAAAGAAAGGCATCCTTCCCGGCACGGGACCTGCGCACAGGAAAATCCCGGAGTTCCTTTTCCCCGCTCATGTCTCTCCTCCCCCTTCAATCTCAAGCACCGTCAGTACACCTTCTTTAACCATGAAGCGGACTTCCTGCCCGCCATAGGCAAAGCCGTAGACCCGTGTACCGTCAGGTTTGTATCCGGGTCTCGGGTCCTCCTCAAGGCATGCCAGCAGTGCCTCCCTTTTTTCTTCCGGCACCCTTTCAAGGATGTCCGGCGGGCACTCCACCTTCAGCTTTTTCAGCTGAAGGTCCTCCGTGAACCCTCCCCGGGCTTCCGGATGGCTGTCGGTATAGGGCAGGTACGGCTTGATATCCAGGATGGGGGTACCGTCCATCAGGTCAGCCCCGCCCACCACCAGCACCGTGCCCTGATCCTTTGTCTCCCGGATCTCAAGCAGTTCCACACAGCTGAGTCCCACAGGGTTCGGCCTGCAGGGGGAACGGGTGGCAAAAACCCCCATGCGCCGGTTCCCGCCAAGCTTTGGTGGCCTGACGGTGGGTTCCCAGGCTCTCTCCGGGTTGCCGTGAAACAGCCAGATCAGCCAAAGATGGGAGTATCCTTCCAGCCCCCTCAGGGCGTCCCGGTTCCGGAAGGGTTTTTCAAAGACAATGACAGACCTGGCACCGGGCACCAGACCGCTCTGTCTGGGTATCCCGAATTTCCCGGTGAAATCATTATGGATTGTCGCGATGGTTACCATGCCGGATTCTGCCCTTTCCAGTGAGACTTACGTGAAACACCCTTCCCGGGATTTCAAAGATCATAACCATGGCCAGTACAATGGCCACCGCCGCTTTGACCGCCGCAAAACCGCTCTCCAGCGCCGGACGCATCTGGCCTGTCACCAGATAGTACGATGTCCAGTATATGCCCGCCCCAGGCACCAGGGGGAACACACCGGTGATCAGAAAAATGGTGGAAGGCGCCTTCCTCCACACCGCCAGGAATCTGGCCAGCAGGACCACCGCCACGGTGGCAAAAAAGGTGGCCATGGTGGCGCTGAATCCCGCATCCATCAGGAGGGCATACACCAGATACCCGGCAGCCCCTGTCAGGCCGCAGGAAATGTAGAGGCTTGCGGGCACGGAAAACAGAACCGCAAAAGCCGCCGTGCCAAGCCCTGCCATGAGAAGCTTTACCACATCCACCCCTCCCTGAGAAACATGGTCATCAGGCCGACGCCGGAAGCAATCCCCAGAAACACCATCATGGCGTCCGTCAGCCGCACAATGCCGGCGATATAATCCTCATTGCCTATATCCCGGATTCCGTTGGTAAAGGCCACCCCGGGCACCAGAGGGATAACGGCGCCCACAATCATATGACTCAGGCTGTCCCCGAGCCCCAGGCGGAAGCAGAGTGTGCACACCAGGGTCACCAGTGCTCCGCCGGTTATGGAAAAGATCAGTTTGGAAAGGCGTTCCCTGACCAGAAGAAGGGAAAAAGCATAGAGAACCACGCCTGCCAGGAAACTGACCAGGCAGTCCATCCAGCTGCCGCCGAAGAGCACGCAGAAGCATCCGCTGCCCACGCCGCTTGCCAGGATCCTGAGCCAGATGGGCTTTTCCGGCATGTTTCTGACAGCTTTCAGCTTTTCCTGCAGCTCCTGCGGGATATAGAGGCCCTCCTCCATCTCCCGGGAGAGCTGATTGACCGCCGCCACCCGGTCCAGCCGGGCCCCGTGCACGGGAATATGCCGGCAGTCCGCAAAGGCACCGCCGCTCCAGGACTCATCGGATGCAAACAGACCATTGGCCAGAACGAAAAAGGAGCTTCCCGTCACCTGATAGTGACGGCAGATCCGGTCCATGGTCTCCTCCACCCGGTCAATCTCTGCGCCGTTTTCCAGAAGTATATGGCCCGCATCCATGGCACACTCCATGACCTGCCGGTCCGCTTCTCCCCGTGAAACCGCCACCAGTTCCACCCGTATCCCCCCGTCAGTTGTTTTGTCTCATTCTCTGCCGGATCATCTGCATATAGGATGCATAATCCAGGTATTCCCCGCCCATGCTCTCCAGATGCTCTGTGTGAAACTGGCAGTCAATCAGGAGAAAAGCCCGCTTTTCCAGTTCCCGGGCCAGCAGGATCAGGGCAATCTTGGACCCGTTCTCTTCATCCGAAAACATGGATTCCCCGAAAAAGCAGGCGTTAAAGGTTACGCCGTACAGACCCCCGGCCAGGCGGCCGTCCACATAGGCTTCCACGCTGGCTGCAAAACCTCTGCGGTACAGTTCCCCGTATGCTTCCTCCATCTCATCTGTGATCCATGTGCCTGTCTCCTCCCGCTTTTCCCGGCAGCGGTGCATGACAGAGGCAAAATCCCGGTTGATCTGTATTCTGCAGTCATGGTGCCTCAGGAATTTCTGCATGGAATGCGAGACATGGATTCTGGAGGGATAGATGACATACCTTGTGAGGGGGCACCACCACATATAGGGCAGACCGTCTTCGTACCATGGAAAGATGCCATGGGCATAGGCCAGCAGAAGTCTTTTGACGGACAGGTCCCCGCCCACGGCCAGCAGGCCGTTTCCCTCGCCTGTGCGGGGATCCGGGAACCAGATCCGTTTTTCATCCAGCAGGGTGACAGGCATACAGATCGCCCCTTTACGCTTTGTGTGCTTCCATGACAAACTGCCCTGCCTCTGCCGAAAGCATGATTTCGCCGCCCCCGGAAAGGTCGCCAAAGAGCATGCTGTCCACAAACAGGGACTTGATCTCGTTGCGGATCACCCTGTCCACTTCCCGGGCACCGAACGCCTGGCTGATGCCCTTCTCCCGGACCAGCTGCCGGGCGGTATCCTGCACCGTAAGACGGATGTTCTGCTTTTCAAGCAGCTCTGCCAGCTCCCGGAGTTTTCTGTCCACAATGCGCAGGGCCATCTCATCATCCATGCTGTTAAAGCGCACGATCCGGTTCAGACGGTTTCTGAATTCAGGCTGGAATGTCCGTTTGACTTCTTCCGTCAGCACGCGCTCATCCTTCACCGTCTGGTCAAACCCGATGCCCTTTCTGCCCAGCTGGCTTGCACCGGCATTGCTGGTCATGATGATCACCACGTGCCGGAAATCCGCCTTCCTGCCCTGGTTGTCCGTCAGGGTGGCATAGTCCATCACCTGGAGGAGCACATTGTAGATATCCGGATGCGCTTTTTCAATCTCATCCAGCAGGAGAACGGAAGAGGGATGCTTTCGGATCTCCTCGGTCAGAAGACCTCCGTCCTCATAGCCCACATAGCCCGCCGGGGAGCCGATGAGCTTGGCCACCGCGTGCTTCTCCCCGTACTCGCTCATGTCAAAGCGCACCAGCTGCACGCCCAGTTCCCTGGCCAGCACCCGGGCGACCTCCGTCTTGCCCACACCCGTGGGCCCCACAAACAGGAGACTTGCCAGGGGTTTGTTTTCCTCCAGCAGCCCGGCTCTGGAGAACTTGATGGCGTTGACCACCTGCTCCACCGCTTCGTCCTGGCCGTATACCTGTGCCTGTATGCGGCTTTTCAGCGTTGCCAGGCCTTCCCGGTCGTCCGATTCCACCGTTTCCATGGGAACCCGGCAGATCTTTGTCAGCACATGGGCCATGACCTCCCGGTCCACAACCATGCCAAGCTCCGGGTGCAGTTTTCTGAATGCCCCTGCTTCATCCATCAGGTCAATGGCCTTGTCCGGGAGGAAGCGTTCATGGATATGCTCCCTGCTCATATGCACCGCATAGGTCAGGGCTTCCGGATCATAGTGCACCCCGTGGTATTCCTCATAGGTATCTTTCAGTCCATTTAGAATCTCAACGGTTTCCTCTTCACTGGGCTCTGCAATCTCCACTCTCTGAAACCGTCTTGCCAGACTTGTGTTTTTTTCAAAATACCTTCTGGATTCCTGGAAGGTTGAGGCGCCAATGAAACGGATATGCCCGTCGGAAAGGTAGGGCTTGAGCATGTTGGACGCATCCATGGCACTGCCTTCCACAGCACCGGCACCGGAGAGGGTATGGATCTCATCGATATAGATAATCGGCTTATCTTCCCTGGAAATCATATCCAGGACATGCTTAAAGCGTTTTTCGAAATCTCCCCGGTACTGTGTGCCGGCCAGCATACCGCCCATATCCAGGGCAAATACACGGCTGCCCTTCAGTGCATCCGGTACATCCCCTTTCCGGATCTTCTCCACCAGGCCGTAGGTAATGGCGGTCTTTCCCACCCCCGCCTCGCCGATATGGATGGGATTGTTCTTATCCTTCCGGCAGAGAATCTGGATTGTGCGTTCCAGCTCCTCTTCCCGGCCTATGAGGGGATTTGCATCTTTCAGGGTGTCATTGAGACAGGGGGCATACATCTGCCAGCTCTGGTCCGTGACCGCTTCTTCCGTGGGCTCCGTATCCATCCACGAACCCTCTTCAGCTTCTTCCATCTCTTCCTGTTCCATGATGGGCTGGAGGAGATCCAGTTCCGTGAAATCCATCTCCCGGAGGCATTCGGATGCATAGCAATTGTCCAGATTCCAGTAGGCATGCATGATGTGCGACACATGCATCACACTGTTGCCGCTGTTGATGCAGATGGAACTGGACAGACTCAGCAGCATGGTCATGCCGGAACTCAGGGAAGGTTCAGCGCCCGGATATTTTTCCACATACTTTTCAAGATAGGAGCGCATACTCTCCCGGACAGGCTCAAGATTGATTTCCGGATTCTGCGCTTCTGTATTCCGGAACATTTCTGATTCAAACATAACCAGAAGCAGAAGCTCCGGCGTCACATACTCGTATCCAATTTCACAGGCGCGCTGATGTGCTTCTTCCATGAATTTGCCTATCGTCACATCATATTCCATGTCTCACGCCTCCTCCACGACCATCCGGAAGGGGAAGCCCTCTTCTCTCGCCCGCCTTGTGGCCGCAGTGATTTTGGTCACCGCCACATCGTATGTGTAGATCCCCACCACGGCCCTGCCGTTTCTGTGGACCGTCAGCATGATGGACTCTGCCGAAGCTGCATCCTTGTGAAAGATCTCCACCAGGATCTGCACCACAAATTCCATGGTGGTAAAGTCATCATTGAGCATGATGACTTTATACATACGCGGTTCGCGCAGCTGATTCCCGGTCCTCTCCTTCAAGGCACTCTGGGTTGCCATCCTCTTCCCCCTTCCCATCTCTGGCCATATGACATGAATCATCAAAAAAACCCGCCGGAGCGGGCTTTTCTGATCTCAGGTGCTTAGAACTTGAGCGGATTGACACGAACAGAGGGGCCCATAGTGGAGCTCAGATATACGGAGCGGATATAGGTACCCTTTGCGGCGGCGGGCTTTGCCTTGATGATAGCTTCCATCAGGGCATTGAGGTTTTCCAACAGCTTGTCTGCGCCGAAGGAAGACTTGCCCACGGGGCAGTGGATGATAGCGGTCTTGTCGAGACGATACTCAACTTTACCGGCTTTAATCTCCTTCACAGCCTTGGCCACGTCCATGGTCACCGTGCCGGACTTGGGGTTAGGCATGAGGCCCTTGGGGCCCAGGACACGGCCGATACGGCCTACCAGACCCATCATGTCGGGGGTAGCCACGCAGACGTCGAAATCGAACCAGTTCTCCTGCTGGATCTTGGCGATCATTTCTTCAGCGCCGACAAAGTCAGCACCGGCAGCTTCGGCTTCCTTAGCCTTTTCGCCCTTGGTGATCACCAGAACGCGGGTAACTTTACCGGTACCATTGGGCAGAACCACGGCACCGCGGACCTGCTGGTCAGCGTGACGGGGGTCGACACCCAGACGGATGGAGATTTCCACGGTCTCGTCGAACTTGGCCTTAGAGGTCTTCAGCACCAGATCACAAGCCTGATCCGGGTCGTACTGATTCAGATGGTCAATCAGCTTTGCGCTTTCCTGGTATTTCTTACCATGCTTCATTCTTATATTCCTCCCTGTGGTATTAGCGGCTCGATGTCCTCCCACATTGTTTCAGCTTATGCCTCTACCGTGACACCCATGGAGCGGGCAGTACCGGCGACCATGCTCATAGCGGCTTCCAGGCTGCCTGCGTTCAGGTCGGGCATCTTGATCTCAGCGATCTTCTTGACCTGTTCCTTGGTCAGCTGGCCCACCTTGTCGCGGTTCGGACGGCCGGAAGCCGTCTCAATTTTCAGTTCCTTCTTGATCAGCACCGGGACCGGAGGGGTCTTTGTGATGAAGGTGAAGGAACGGTCAGAGTACACAGTGATGACAACAGGAATAATCATGCCCACTTCATTCTTGGTCCGCTCGTTGAATTCCTTGCAGAAACCAGGAATGTTCACGCCGTGCTGGCCCAGAGCAGGACCGATAGGCGGGGCGGGATTCGCCTTGGCTGCAGGAACCTGCAGCTTGATATACGCGGTAACTTTCTTTGCCATGGTAATGGCACCTCCATTAAAAAGTGGTTACGCGGAAGCCTTTGCTTCCTCCCACACAACCGCCCGAAGGCGGATGCCTGTGATCGTTCAGCCGCTGCGCGGCTTTTGAAAAGTCCCGGATTACTCAACGGGCTGGACATCATCGATGTCCATCTCCACTGAATTCTCACGTCCGAGAAGCTTGACGACAACCGTAACCTTGCCTCTGGCAAGATCGATATCCTGTACCTGCACCTTGACGCCTTCGAACTGGCCGTTGACCACCTCGACCTCCTGGCCGATGGCGATATCCGACTTGTTCTCTGCCATGGGATTGAGCATCCGTTCTGCCTCTTCATCGGAGAGCGGAACGGGCTTGCTCTCAGGACCGACAAAACCGGTCACACCCCTGGTATTGCGCACAAGGTACCAGCTTTCCGTGGTCCAGATCATCTTGACCATGACATAGCTGGGATACACTTTGCGGCTTGTCTTGACACGCTTGCCTTTTCGAATCTCCTCAACTTCCTGGACAGGAATACGGATATCCAGAATGAGGTTCTTCATTCTTTCAGAGTTCTCCACGGACTTTTTCAGGGTGTCCAGTACCTTGTTTTCATACCCGGAATAGGTATGGGCCACATACCAGTGCAGCCTTGGATCGGACAGAGCCTCTTCCGGGGTGCGCGGTTCGCGCAATTCCTGTTCATTGGCGGGATTATTGCTCATGCTTGTCTCCTAGATAGGTCTGCCCGATCAGGAGGCAACTGAACCCAGTGCCCTGACCAGAGCGGATGCGCCAAGGTCAAACAGGCCGATGATGATGCCCATGACGAGCATAAACACCAGCACGATGACGCTGTAGATGATCAGCTTGCGCTTCGTGGGCCAGGTTACGCGCTTCAGTTCGAAATACATGTCTTTGAAAGGCCTGGCAATAGTAGCCGGAAGCCTCTTGCAAAAACCAACGAACTTATCCCAGCCCGAAGTCTTGGCCTGTACCGCAGTCTTCTGGCTGGCGGGGGCCTTCTTCTCGTCTGCCATATCTTTCACATCCTCACGGTGTGAATACCCTTACCTGGTTTCGCGATGCACAGTGTGCTTCCTGCAGAAGGGACAATACTTCTTCAGTTCGAGACGCTCGGGGGTATTCTTCTTGTTTTTCATGTTGTTGTAGTTGCGGCGCTTGCACTCCGTGCATGCCAGACATACCTTGTTGCGTGCGGCATTTGCCATGCCAGACACCTCCTGCCCTTGGGCGATGCTTCTTCCCCGGATCAGATCCGGGGAAGAAGCCCATTATTATTCGATAACACGTGCCACAACACCGGAACCGACCGTGCGGCCACCCTCACGGATAGCGAAACGCAGGCCCTGCTCCATAGCGATGGGGGTGATCAGGGTGATTTCCATGTCGATGTTATCGCCAGGCATAACCATTTCAACACCATCGGGGAGCTTGATGGAACCGGTAACGTCCGTGGTACGGAAGTAGAACTGCGGACGATAGCCGTTGAAGAACGGGGTATGACGGCCGCCCTCTTCCTTGGTCAGAACGTACACCTGTCCGATGCAGTGGGTATGGGGATGGATGGAGCCGGGCTTGGCCAGAACCTGACCACGCTCAACTTCAGTGCGCTGGATACCACGCAGCAGGGCGCCGATGTTGTCGCCGGCCTGAGCGAAGTCCATCTGCTTGTGGAACATTTCCACACCGGTGACAACGGTAGCCCTGGGCTTGTCCATAAGGCCAACGATTTCAACCTGGTCGGAAACCTTCACGGTGCCGCGCTCCACACGACCGGTGGCAACGGTGCCGCGGCCGGAGATGGAGAACACGTCTTCAACAGGCATAAGGAAGGGCTTGTCGGTTTCACGGGCGGGTTCGGGGATGTAGCTGTCCACAGCATTCATCAGTTCCCAGATGCACTTGCACTCGGGAGCGTTGTCCACGTCGGTGCCGCCGTTCTGGATGTATTCCAGAGCACGCAGAGCAGAGCCGCGGATGATCGGGATTTCATCGCCCGGGAAATTGTAGCTGCTGAGCAGGTCGCGGATTTCCATCTCGACCAGTTCCAGCAGTTCCGGGTCATCCATCATGTCGGTCTTGTTGAGGAACACGACGATGTAGGGCACGCCAACCTGACGGGCAAGCAGGATGTGCTCGCGGGTCTGGGGCATGGGGCCGTCGGGAGCGGAAACCACCAGGATAGCGCCGTCCATCTGAGCAGCACCGGTGATCATGTTCTTGACATAGTCAGCATGGCCGGGGCAGTCCACGTGGGCATAGTGACGGGTCTTGGTCTCATATTCGACGTGAGCCGTGTTGATCGTAATGCCACGGGCCTTCTCTTCGGGGGCCTTGTCGATGTCGTCATACTTCATGGCCTGAGCTTCGCCCTTCTGAGCGAGGGTCATGGTGATGGCGGC
>CAMOVR010000096.1 GCA_946627565.1 uncultured Clostridia bacterium | reverse complement strand
GCTGACGGTCAATGAGCAGGGAAATGGCATGGCGGAAATCCACATTCTGGAACAGCGCCCGTTTAGCCTCGTCCTTTACCGCCAGGTTCAGCTGCATGGACTGACTGGTCCAGCTGGTGGAGGACCATTCCACCAGGTTCACAGATGCATCGGAATTGAGAATCGTCTCCACATCCGCAAGGGCCACGGAACCGATGTCCGCTGTACCGTCCATGATCCACAGGAGGGCCTGGGAATCATCACTGTAGCGGCGGAAATGCAGTTCATCAATGTACGGCAGCTGTTTGCCTTCCGCATCTGTCTTCCAGTAATAGGGATTGCGCTTCCATACGCACATCTCATCATTAAAATCACCGTCTATGACCCATGCCCGCAGGGTGGGACGGTCTTTGACAATCCAGTAATAATATGTGTAGCTGTTGCCAAGGGCTTTCATATCGGAAAATCCCAGTTCCTGGGCATAAGCATCCTTTTCTTCAGCCGTTTTTGTTTCGTCATTGTAGAAAGACACATAGCTTTCCAGCCAGTGCTTTGGCGCAAAGAACCACTTGCCGTTGATGGCCAGTTCCCGGAGGAATTCCGGTTTGGAAGAAGCAAAGGTCATGGTGAACGTTGTATCATTGACCGTGCTGAACTTTGCCAGCTGCATCTCACCGTTTTCATCGGCAGCCTTCACGGCCTCCCATGCACTCTTTCCGGTAAAACCGGTCAGCAGGCATTCTTCATAGAAGAAACGGCAGTCCTCAGCGGTGAAGGGCACACCGTCTGACCATTTCATGCCTTCCCGCAGATATATGGTCCAGACCGTGAAATCTTCATTCACATCATAACCCTTGGCCACATTGGGCTCCACGGTGCCGTCCGTACGGAAACGGAAAAGGGCTTCTTCTGTGGGCTTGCCGGGTCCCCATTTGGATGACCCGCCCTGCATCAGGGTGATGAAATCTGTATATGTGCCAATCTCGGCCACATCTTCCACCATGATGTCTGATGCAGCGGGAAGGCGCTCTGCCACGGGGGGCAGGTCCTGTCCGTCCAGGTAAGGGGACTGGGTATATGCAGCAGGTTCAGATAATGCAAAGGGCACAACCTGAAGCAGCAGCATAACGGAAAGGATCAGAGATACGGTTTTCCTGGTCTTCATGCAGGTTTCCTCCTCATATATGATGTTGATTCAGCTCAGGCTATCTGCGGATATATGACCGCCCGCAGTCTGCCACTGTCATGATTATATTTCATCCATGAATATTTTGCAACGAATTTCTCCCATTTAAGACATGATTATTTTGTACATGCTTTACAGAACGCATTTTTCTCTTACAATGGATATGCGCATAGCGGGCTGGTACAAATCAGGACACATGACCCAAACAGGTCCCCGGAAAAGGAGAAGAGCATCCATGCCTGAAAACCGTCAGTTCCTCCAGCGTCTGAACGCCTGGATGGCCGCACTTCAAAAACAGATCTTCATCCCCGTCATGCCGCTTTCTTTTGACGGGGCCCCCGCGCCTTCAGACGCCGGGCCGGATACCGTCTCCCTCCTCCCCTTTGCACCCATGCCGGAGGGCACCGCCTGGGGAGAGCGGCGGGCGTACCAATGGTTCAGGACTTCCTGCACCCTCCCGGATGCCTGCACAGGCAGGCGGGTGGTGCTCTTCAGCGGGGTGGGCGGAGAACAGCTGGTCTATCTTAACGGGGATGCAGCAGGCTCCATAGACAGACAGCACCGCTATGTCACCATATTCAGGTCAGCGCCGTCACATGCCGTTCTTGAGATTCTCATAGAAAGCTACGCGGGCAACGGTCCAAGACTTGAGAACACGCTCCCCTGCCCGCCGGAGGAGGAACCCTTTGAAGAACCAGCCGGCCCCCAGTGCCGTGTAGAGAAAAGCTGGCTGGCCGTCGTCAATGAGGATGCCTATCAGCTTTATATGGACGCTGACACCCTTGTGCAGCTTTACCATCTTCTGCCGGAAAACAGCCTCAGGCGCATGCAGATTATGGAAGCGCTGGATGCATTCACACATACGGCAGACTTTGAAGCACCGCCCGAAATGCGAAATCAGAGCTACATCCGGGCCCGCAGGGTTCTGGAAAAGTGCCTCAGATGCAAAAACGGCTCCACGGCACCCCTGTATCACATCATCGGCCAGTCCCACATTGACCTGGCCTGGCTGTGGCCCATGGAGGAAACCAGCCACAAGGCAGCCCGCACCTTCTCAGGCCAGCTGTCCCTCATGGACGAATATCCAGAATACCGTTTCCTGGCCTGCGAGCCTGCCCTCCTTGACATGCTGAAACTGCGTCATCCCAGGCTTTTTGACCGGGTGAAGGAAAAGGCAGAGAAAGGGCAGATCACAGCGGACGGCGCCTTCTATGTGGAATGTGACACCAATATTCCATCCGGTGAGAGCCTGGTCCGCCAGCTTCTGTGGGGCAGAAGATGGTTCCGGAAAGAGCTGGGCACCGAAAGCCGTATTGCATGGCAGCCCGACACCTTCGGTTTCTCCCCCTGCCTGCCCCAGCTTCTTCTGGGCTTTGGCATAACCGGTTTTGCCACCCAGAAACTTTTGCGTGCTGACCCTGAGTGCGAGCGTTTTCCATTCCAGGACTTCATCTGGGAAGGCCCGGACGGCTCCAGGGTGCAGGCCCTGTGCTTTTTCAAAAACAATGCCAGGACAGATCCGGAAAACCTTTTTGCCCGCTGGGAAAAGCACCGTTCCCAGAGCGGACACATCGATTCCCTGCTCTATCCCTTCGGCTACGGGGACGGCGGAGGGGGTGCCGACAGGGACATGCTGGAATATTTAAGGCGTGAGGAAGACCTGGAAGGTCTGCCCAGAACCAGATGGAGCACCCTGGAGGATCATTTTGAACATGCGCACAGCCAGGCCCTCCGAAACATCTGGCGGGGTGAACTGTATCTGGCATGGCACCGGGGCACCTACACCGTACAGCGCAGGACCAAAGTCGCCCTGCACAATCTGGAATGGGCACTGCACGATGCGGAGTTCCTTCTGTGCGCCTGTCCACCGTCTGAACGCACCGCCTGCCGGGACCGTATACACGAAGCCTGGCACACGCTTATGCTGCACCAGTTCCATGACATCGCAGCCGGTGTTGGGATCCGGGATGTCCATCTGGAAGCGGTCACAGCCCTTGAAGCCCAGACGGCCCTTATGCGGGATCTGATCCGGACGCTGGCTGAGCAGGTATACGGAATCCGGAAGGAGGAGGACTGCGTCACGGTCATCAACACCCTGCCCTTTGAAAGACGCAGCTGGATCCGTACTCCCTGGGGCACCGTCTGTCCCGTGGAGCTTCCGCCGGGCGGATGCTGCACCGTGACAAAGGACATGCAGGATGCCGGGGATGCAGGCATTGTACAGGCTCTTGAAACAGAAGACGGCTATGATATTCAGAACGGTGTCCTCTCCTTCCGACTCAGCCGGGACGGTACCATCTGCCGTCTTACGGACATTCGTACAGGCCTCCCCCTGCAGGATGAAGGCATGCGCATGAACGATTTCAGGCTGTACAGCAATGTGGAGAGTGTATATGACGCCTGGGAGCTTTCCCGGGACTGCCTTGAGAATCCTCTGGATGCGGCAGTTCCCGTCAGCTTTTCCGTTTCAGGTGCCGGAACCCCCGTCCTGACTGCCCGCATCCGGATGAACATCGGCAGCAGCATCTGTGAAGAAGATATCATCGTGCACGCCGGGGAAGACCGGATCGAATTTGAAGCCCATATCGACTGGCAGGAGCGGCATAAACTCCTGAAGGTGCATTTTGAGAGCAATCTCCAGTCTGACCAGGCCATTCACGGCATGCAGTTCTGCCACACAGAGCGCCCCCAGCACCGGAGCACGGCCTATGCCAGGGACCGGTATGAAGTCTGCCAGCAGCGCTATTCCTCCATCTTTGAGGGATGCCGGGGTGTTACCCTGCTGAACCGGGCCATCTACGGCATAAGCTGCCTCCATGGGGACATGGCCCTTTCCCTGCTCCGGGCGCCCTGCGTTCCGGATCCTTCCTGTGACCGGGGTCCCCAGCATTTTTCCTTCGCCCTTAAGGTGGACTGTGTCCCCTTTGCCATGAGCCATGTCACAGAGGACGCATACGCCTTCAGCCATCCGCCTCTTATGATGCAGGGCCAGGGCACGAATATCCCTGGATACCGGGCTGAGAATGCATTGATCGAAACCATAAAGCCGGCAGAGGAGGGAGACGGCATCGTCATCCGCCTCTGGGAATACCGGGGAACCCGTACCCGTGCCGTGCTGCATCTCCCTGAAAAGGCCAGAATCTGCAGCTGCACCATGGCAGAAGAGGAGATTCGGGACATCGGCTTTACGGATACCTTCCCCCTGGAGCTTCCGGCCTTTGCCATCCGCACCCTGATGGTTTTCCCCGATAGCAGGCCTGTTTCACTTCAGTAAACACACTTCAAAGAGCAAAGCACGCCATGCGCCCCTCTGTTTCAGGATTCATGGCGTGCTTTGCTGTATTTCCGCTGCGCAGACCCGGGTTTCCCACTGTTTTTCCCCCATGGTCCATATAAACGAAATGCTCCACCCGGGTACAGGGCGGTTTCTCTCCCTGCTGGCCTGGAGCACCAGCGCCGTATCCTCCGTTCTGTGCCTGGCTGCGCTCTGTCCAATAAGCCAGTCCAGGTTTTCTTTCCCTATGGGGCAGGACAGGCGCAGCAGCTGCATGAAACCCGTGTACACCACATCCTCCGGAGATCTGCACAGAGGATACATGTGTGCGCCCTGGTCAGATGTCCCGTACATCACATCCGTCTGCGCCATCTGGGAGATCATGTACTGTGCATGGCAGGAGCAGAACTCCACCTGAACGCACTCCCCGGTATACACGGCCATGGGGATAACCGATGCCGACGGCAGAAACCTGACATGTCCTGTCCGGATCTGCATCCTGTCCGGGTCAGGGAACCACCGGTCTGTTATACAGACTGTTTTGAACTGGCAGAACTGAAATGCCGTGGATGACACGCTGCGGCACCTTTTTATCACCTCCTGTACATCCAGTCTTCTGCAGTCCCGGAAGGCTTCCGGTCCCACGAACCCGATTTCCCGGCATGCAACCGTTTCAAGGCAGTCACAGCCGCTGAATGCACTGTCCCCAATCCGACCGATCCGCTTGGCAGATACACGTCTGAGGCTTTTCTGATGCGAAAATGCCCTGGTTTCTATGGCTTCCACCCTGCCCAGCACCACCTCTTCCAGTTCACCCCCAAAAAAGGAATACTGGCCTGCCCGCCTCAGCGCCGGACAGAACAGGGATTTCAGATGGTTCATGTCAAAGGGCCAATTGCCCAGATCTGTCAGGCTGTCCAGCCTGAGCTTTTCCGGTGTTCTCACGCCCGTGAAAGCGCCGGTTCCGATCTCACGGACGAAGGACAGATCTGTTTCCCCAAGCAGCAGGGAAGAACAGCCGAAAAAGGCATGTGCACCAATCTTTTCAAAATTCCGGTGCAGATGGACATACCTGAGGCTCCGGCAGTTTATGCAGGCAGCCTCCGGAAGTTCAGACAGCCTTTCCGGCACTTGTATTTCCTCAAGGGAACAGCAGTCCCTGAAGCATCCCTCTCCCATCTCCTGAAGCCCATCCAGCGGGCCCACGAAACGGAGATCGGTGCAGCCGCAGAACGCGATTCTTCCAAGACGCCTGACCCCCTCTGAAAAACGCACCTCCAGCAGGTCTGCACAGCCCAGGAACACACCGTCCCCTGCTTCCGCGTCCTTTCCGTGAAAAATGACCCTTTTCAGTCCCCGCATCTGGCTGATGGCCCGGCTGGTAAGACAGGGCATGGATGCAGGCAGGTGGAGTTCCTCAATTCCCTTTGCTTCCTCAAAGGCCCGGACATCCAGGTCCTCTGTGCCCTCCGGAATGAAGAAGATACCGTTTTCTGCAGTCCCTGATACGCGCTTCAGCGTATGTCCCGCCATTACCGTCTTCATACAGTTTCCCTCTGATACTATCCGATCAGTACCGGCAGATCCGGGGTCCTTCCGGCCGCCAGGGCCAGGAGCCTTTTTTCTGCCTGCACCTGACGGATCTCTTCCCGGACTTCATCCGGAAGATGCTCTGAAATCATCTTAAGGGGCAGCATCTTATCCTCCCTGCCCGGATTCAGCCGGATGCCAAGACACCCTTCCCGGGTATAGGCATGTATCAGGAACAGACGCACCGGGATCTGTGCGGTGAGAAGATGACCGGGAGCAGACTCTGCCGTCTTCCTGCTGTCAAAGCAGGCCATAAACGGGCTCCCCTTCCAGGCCATGTCCTCCAGGTTCATAAGGTGCATATACTCTCCCGCATATTTCTCCTCAAGCTGGCTGACCAGCCCCCACACGGACAGGTCCTGCTGGGCACCGGAGCCCAGCAGCTCAGAAAACGCCTGCATCCACCGCACTGCGGGATCCCCGGCAATCTTTAAAAGCTTATCCTCAAACTTTTCCTGATCCATCTCCGTCTCCTGTCAGATTTCATGCAGGCCAGCTTCTTCATCCAGCCAGAATTTGACAGCGCCCACCATACCGGCATCATTGCCCAGCAGTGCCCGCTCCACCTGAAGTCCTTCCCGGAACCGGGGCATGACGTTCTCCTGCACCCGTCTTCGCAGGGGAACCATAAGCTGCTCTTCCTGCACGCTGACGCCGCCCCCGATGAGCACCATTTCCGGATTGAAGATATGCACAAGGCCGGTCACCCCGGCAGCAACGTCCCCGATCCATGCATCCAGTACCTTCTGAACGTCCCCGCTGCCCTTCTCCGCCGCTTCAAAGATTTCCCTGCCGTTCATTTCTTTCCCGGTGGCCTGAAAGGCACGGCGGACAAGGGATGTGGCCGAGGCGTAGCATTCAAGGCACCCCTGTCTGCCGCAGGTGCACCGCATGCCGTCTGCATAAAGCGTAAAATGGCCCAGCTCGCCGGCAATGCCTCTTTTTCCGCGAAGCAGCCTGCCCCCGGTCAGGACGCCGCCGCCCACGCCGGTCCCCAGGGTAACCATGACCACATCCTTAAGCCCCCGGGCTCTTCCTGCGAAACACTCCCCCAGCAGGGCAGCGTTCGCATCATTGAGCGCCGTCACAGGGATCTTAAGTGCTTCCTCTGTCTCCTGCGTCAGCCGGCTGCCTTCGTAACCCAGGATTCCCCCATTGGTTCCAATGACAATTCCTTCCCTGTCATCCACCTGTCCGGTGGCGGAGATCCCGGCCCCCCGTACTTCAGCACCGGTCTCCTGAAGGAACTTCCGGGCTTCCCGGATCACGGTTTTCAGAACCGGTGTCTGATAATGATCGAAACAGACACTGGCGCTGGACCTGGCATGTACCCGTCCCGTTTCATCCACCAGGCCCAGTTTGACGGCTGTGCCGCCGATATCGATGCCCAGAATCATTTTGTCACCGCCATAAACCTTGCTGCAATCTCCAGGGGCCTTGTGATGGCGCCGCCCACCACCACAGCGTGGGCACCCAGGTCCAGCATCTTTCTGGCCTGTTCCGGGGTATGGACCCGGCCTTCCGCAATCACGGGGCAGGGCAGCGCCTTCACCATGTCACGCACCAGCTGATAGTTGGGCTCACCCACGCAGTCCTTTGTGGCCTCCGTATACCCGTTCATGGTGGAACCTGCCAGATCCGCGCCGGCGGCTACGGCCGCTTCCGCCTCCTGAAGGGTGGCGCAGTCCGCCATGATAATGATGTTGGGATATTTCTCCCTGACCTTTTTCAGAAACTGGGGAGCCGTCAGACCGTCCCCTCTGGGGGTATCGGTACAGTCGATGGAGATGATATCCGCCATGGCTTCCATGCACTCATCCACTTCCCGCATGGTCATGGTGATGCGTCCGGAATATCCCGGGTATTCTCGCTTGATCAGCCCGATCACCGGCAGCCCCGTTTCTTCCTTGATGCCCACAATGTCCCGCACGGAACTGGTCCGGATCATCTTTGCCCCGGCCAGTTTGGCTGCCCGCGCCATGAGGGGCATAACGGAGCGCTGCGGATCGTACAGGGGCTCTCCTGGGGTCGCCTGGCAGGACACAATAATGGTCCCCTTCATCAGTCTGAACAGTTCTTCCTTTGTCATCTTTTCATTTCTCCGTTTTCTGCGTTTCTTCTGCCCGTTTTTTCCAGCATGCGTCCCGGGCAGCAGTCAACCGATATAAGATTTGTTCATCGTGCCGCGCAGGGAAACAGCCTCCGCCGGGGTTTCCCTGCCGGCTGCATCCCCTCTGAATCCTCTGAAAATTATAGTACGGCGGCATGCACTGTCAAGAAATCCGGCTGTCCATGTCCGCATCATCCGGATTGACGCACCAGATGCATTGTGTTACATTTCCTGCAGTACCTCAGGCAGATGCCGGCTCCGGGTCTGCATAAGACAGGCTCTGAGCCTTAACCATACAAAGGAGTTTCTTTTATGGAGCACACGAAATACACGGGCATTTTTCCCGCTTTCTATGCCTGTTATGACGATAACCAGGATGTCTCTTTAAGCCGTGTCCGCGCACTGGCGCGCTTTCTCGTGGACAAAGGTGTACAGGGGCTGTATGTCAACGGCTCTTCCGGAGAATGCATCTACCTTGAGAAGGAAGAACGCATGGCCATTCTGGAAGCCGTCATGGAGGAAGTGGGCGGGCAGTGCACCGTCATTGCCCATGTAGCCTGCAACAATACCCGCTCTTCCATGGAGCTTGCCGCCCATGCGGAAAAACTTGGCGTGGATGCCATCGCCAGCATTCCGCCCATCTATTTTCATCTGCCCGAGTATGCCATCAAAGAATACTGGAACAGCATCTCTTCCGCTGCGCCCCACACGGATTTTTTCCTGTACAATATCCCCCAGCTTGCCGGGGTTGCGCTGACGCCTTCCCTGTTTCTTGAAATGCTCAAAAATCCCAGGGTAGTGGGCGTCAAGAATTCTTCCCTGTCCGCATATGACATCGAGACCTTCCTCCGCCTGGGGGAAGGCCGCATCACCGTCTTCAACGGACCGGATGAACAGTTTGTGGCAGGCCGCACCACAGGAGCAGCAGGGGGCATTGGCGGAACCTATGCCGCCATGCCGGAGCTGTTCCTGAAGATGGATCAGCTCATCCGGGAAAACCACGTCAGCGAAGCCGCCCTGATTCAGCATGAGGTCAATGCCATTATTGAGGACCTGTGCAGCTTAAGGGGAAACATGTATGCGGTGATCAAGAAAGTGATCGAATTAAACGGCGGTCCGTCCCTGGGTGGTGTCCGGTCCCCGCTTCCCCAGCTTTCCAGAGAGGATATGCCGAAGGCAGAAGCTGTGGCTTCCCGCATCCGGCAGACGGTAAAACGCTTTGTCTGACATTCTGTATGACCGGGACATCCGGGATCCCCTCTTTGATTTTCTCGAAGCCACCTATGGGAAAGTCCGGATTCTGGAGGAGAAGATCACCGGGAGCGCCAGGGCGGATGCTGTTATGGTTCTGGAATCCCTGGTGGCGGGGATAGAAATCAAAAGTGATGCTGACACCTATGTACGTCTTGCCTCCCAGGTTGCAAACTACGACCTGTTTTATGATGCCAACTATGTGGTGATTGGGTTAAGCCATCTGCAGCACATCACCGAACATGTGCCGGAATGGTGGGGCATCATCACCGCCGAAATTGACGAAGGCCGGCCTGATTTCTATATAGAGCGCCATCCTTCCCCCAATCCCCGCATGGATCCCCGCAAAAAGATGAGCATACTCTGGCGGCCTGAACTCAGCCATCTTCTGGAGATGAACAATCTTCCCGCCTACAGGCAGAAAAGCAAGGAATTTGTGGCCGACGCTCTTCTCAGGCGGGTCGAACGGGATACCCTGTGGAAGCAGGTCAGTGATGAGCTCTTTGAGCGGGATTACACCACCATCGCAAAGGAAATCAGCCAGTACCGGAAAGACCGGGGCCTCAGGCCCCGGCGCCGCCGCAGGAGATACTGAAAAAGCAGGGCCCGGACAGGTCCTGCTCTTTCGTTATTGTGTTAACCGATAATCTTGCCTTCAGCATTGAACAGAGGAAGCTTTTCCAGATAGATGATGTCCGGCCTTTCCTGTGCCTCTCCTTCGGCCAGTACAGCCATCCTGCCGCAGATTTCTCCGCCGGCAGCCTCCACCAGGGTTTCCAGAGCTTTCAGGGATTCCCCGGTGGAAATCACGTCATCCACGATCAGGATTTTCTTTCCCCGCATCATCTCAGCGTCAGCCCCGTCGATGTAAAGATGCTGTTCCTTGGCAGTGGTGATGGACTTCACTTTAACATCCAGCACATTCTGCATATACACCTTCACGCCCTTGCGTGCCAGGAACCATTTCTTATCCCCATGCTGCCTTGCCATCTCATACGCCAGCGGAATTCCCTTGGATTCAGCCGTCAGAATATAATCGTATGCGGGAGCTTTGGCCAGCAGATCCCTGGCACACGCTACCGTCAGCTCGCAGTCGCCGAAAATCACGAAAGCGCCGATATACAGATCCTCTGACACGGCACAGAGGGGCAGCTGGCGTTCAAGTCCAGCAATGTTCATGGTATAGTACATTTGCTCATATCCTTTCCCTGACATGGTATGCCCTGATATTCTATGACGCCCTTTTCAAAACGTCAACCGCTGACATAACGTAAACACACTGTCGCCGGATAAACAAAAAAAGAAGGTAAAAACCTTCTTTTTCTGTTGCTCATCAGACGCGGCGAACTTCCTTGATCTTCGCAGCCTTGCCCTGAAGGGAACGCAGATAGTACAGCTTTGCGCGACGAACCTTGCCGCGGCGCACAACTGCAATGCGGTCCACACGGGGGCTGTGCAGGGGGAATGTACGCTCCACACCGATACCAGAAGCTACACGACGAACCGTGAACGTTTCACGGATGCCGCCGTTACGCTTGGCAATGACGGTTCCTTCAAAAGCCTGAAGACGCTCGTGCGTGCCTTCTACGACCTTGACCCACACATTGACGGTATCGCCAACGTTGAACTGAGGACGATCGTTCCGAAGCTGCTTTGCTTCGATTGAACGGATGATTTCATTCATAGCGGGGATCCTCCTTCCTTCATAGACGTTCGTATCTGCCTTACGCTGATGCGCATCCTGCAGACAGCGGACCGTCCGTTGTCACAAAAGCTATTCTATCATGAACAGCTGACTTCATGCAAGTGATTTCTGCATTTTTCTCAAAAATATTTTTTTGACCCCTGCACATCTGCATTTTCCATGGGCGTTTTTTGCTCTCCCGGGAAAAGAAAGGGCAGCCGCCCCTTCCCAGGCACCCAAAAGGGATTGACACAATGGAAACAAAGGTCCAGAATGGCCCCTGCGGTTTCCAGTTACCTCAGTAAAGGCAGGTCATATTATGCTGTTTCCATCTGGCCGCCGGTTCCACCCCAGAGCCAGACAGCCTCTTTCGCTGGTGGATGGTCCCCTTTTTTCCTCCATCGTCCGCTTCAGCATTCCCCTTATGCTCTCCAATGTCCTGCAGGTTCTCTTCAACATGTCGGACATTGCCGTTGTCGGACAGTTTGCCGGGTCCCATGCCCTTGGCGCTGTGGGATCCACCACAATCCTTGTCTCCCTCTTTAATGGCTTCCTGATCGGCATGGGAAGCGGTGTCAACGTCACTGTTGCAAGATACCTTGGTGCCGCCCGCCAGAAGGATGTTTCAGAATCTGTTCACACCTCTGCCATCCTCATGCTTCTGTCCGGTCTGCTCATCGGGCTGCTGGGCTTCATCTTTACGCCTCAGCTGCTTGAGATGCTGAACACAAAGCCCATTCTCATGGACGGTGCGGTCCGCTATCTGCGCATCTATCTTCTGGGCATGCCTGCCATGGCGATTTTCAACTTTGGCAACGGCGTTCTTTCTGCTTCAGGCGATACCCGTCATCCCCTTATGTTTCTTTCCATCGCAGGCGCCCTTAATGTACTGCTGAATCTGCTGTTTGTCATCCGGTTTTCCATGGCAGAATCCGGGGTTGCACTTGCCTCGGCCCTCTCCCAGTATATCTCCGCCGTCCTGATTCTGCTTTCTCTGAGCGGACAGTCCTCTTCCATCCGCCTGCGCTGGAAGGTGCTCCGTCTCTCCCCGGAAAAAAGCCGGCAGATTCTCTCTATCGCCATCCCCTCCGGCCTGCAGAATGCCATCTTTGCCATTGCCAACCTCTTTATCCAGGCCGGCGTCAACTCGTTTGATGCGGTTGTGGTAGAAGGCAACGCTGCAGCTGCCAATGCGGATGCCCTGGTCTATGACCTTATGGCGGCTGTCTATACAGCCTGTTCCAGCTTTATGGGGCAGAATTACGGCGCCGGAAAGAGGAAGAGGGTGCGGAACAGTTACCTGCTCTCCCTGGCCATTTCCTTTGGCGTTGCCGCCGTGGTCAGCCTTTTCCTGGTTCTGTTCGGCCGGTCTTTTCTTTCCCTGTTTACACGGGATGAAGCCGTCGCAGAAGCCGGACTGGTGCGGCTTCGGGTCATGGGTTTCTCATATGCCTTTTCTGCCCTCATGGACTGCACCATCGCCGCCTCCCGCGGTCTTGGAAAAAGTCTTGTTCCCATGATCATGGTGATCCTGGGCTCCTGTGTCTTCCGCATCATCTGGGTATACACGGTGTTTGCTTACTTCCATACCATTATGTCCCTGTATCTGCTGTATATCTTCAGCTGGACCATAACCGGCATAGCCGAGCTTGTGTATTTTGTACACTGCTACCGGAAACAGGTGGCAATTCTTCCGGAATAAAGCCCAAAGGGCAGAGACGAAACAGGCCTGAAGCCTGTTTTTTCTCTGCCCCGGATTTCAGATGCACTCCTCGCCCTTCAGGATCAGATAGAACATGTGATCCACGTACATCTGGTAGCGGCGCGGAAGAATGCTGTACAGACTCCGGAATTCGGATTCATTGGCAATCCTGAAATTCACAAGCATATCGTGGAAATAGTCTTCTTTGTCGTCAAATGCGTCATCATCGCCGTCTTCGTAATCCTCATCTTCATCATCGTAATCGTCGTCATCTTCATCATCGTCATCTTCGTCGTAATGTTTTTCACCGGGGGCATTGTAGTACTTTCCATACTTTTTGAAGTCGTCTTCATACTCGCATGTATCATCCAGCTGCTCTCTTTTGACCTGGCAGTTTTCCTCCAGCACTTCCAGGTCCTCTTTGCCGTAGCCGTAGCTCTTCCACATTTCTTCCATATAGTAAGCGTCTGCTCTGTACTCCAGAGGAATACGGTCCTGGGTTTCCTTGTCAAAAACGACAGAAACCACATCGTCCTTATCCCATTCAGCTGCAGTCACATACCCTGTATAACCGCCCATATTCAGATGCTGCTGGCTTTCCGGAAGAAGATGCTCATCCTCATAACCGTCCCTGACTCTGACCCGTTTTACATTCACAGTATCAGGCAGTTCTTTTTTGGCAGTTTTATGCTCAGCAGGGGAAGATTCTGTCTTCCCGGACCTTTCTTCCTTTTCTTTCGGTTTTGAAGATTCCGGGTCTTCCCCGTTCTTTGCAGCAGTGCCTGTCAGCACCTCAACCTTCACGCCCAGAACTGCAGCGATCTGATCCAGATATCTTTCAAAGGTACGGCTCTTCCCGCTTGCCCAGGTAGAAAACACAGAGGGGGACATGCCCATTCTTTTCATGAACTCGCTGCGGGTCATCGAACGCTGTTCGATCAGGGATATGATTTTCGCAACTATTGGATCCATATGAAACCCCTTTCCTCAGATACACGCCAGAATTCCTGTCCATTATATCGAAGGATTTCATATTGTCCACCACTTCCCACGTCAGGAGAAGAATACTTAATCGTTTAAGCCGTTGAAACAAAAGAAAAGGAAGCTCTTTCGAACTTCCTTATATTGGAATCCGGCAGCGACCTA
>CAMOVR010000095.1 GCA_946627565.1 uncultured Clostridia bacterium | reverse complement strand
TATAGATCGGGAAAACCATGAAGGGCAGGTAGTTGTAGACCATGCCCAGGAGCACGGCGCCCGAGTTGTACATGAGCTTGACGCTGCCAAATCCCAGGGCATTGAGCATGGTATTGATCAGGCCGTTGTCCTCCAGCAGGGACATCCAGGCAATGGTGCGCAGCAGGAAGTTCATCCACATGGGCACCACGAAGAGCACCACGATGGAGGAACCAAGCTTCATGCCGCGGTCCGCCATGAACAGGGCGGCCGGGTAGCCCAGCACCAGGGAGATGACAGTGCACAGGAAGGCCATCCAGAGGGAATAGACCAGGGTGTCCACATTCACGGTTCCCCGCGGAATGGTGGAGGCGTACTCCTCCCCGACGATTTTCTTCATCTCTGTATTGCTGTCCCAGAAGGACCGGAAATTGTCCAGGGTAAAGTTTCCGGCCGAATCGGTAAAGGAGTAATAGGCGATGAGAATGCAGGGGAGAACGGTGAAGATCAGCATCCACAGAGTGTAGGGGGATGCGAACAGGGACCGCTTGATGCCGTGGTTGCGGCGGATGGACAGACCCACCAGCGCAAGGAACACCAGCAGGCCGGTGCCCATCAGGACATAGCCCCACCAGGGAAGGGACATGTCATAACGCATTTTCCTTCGCCTCCCTTGCCGGGGTATCCATGGGACGCATGATATGAATATTGAAGGGAACGATGGACAGGCCCACCTTGCTGCCCTGGGGCTGCATGGAGGTGGAATGGATCTTGAAGGTGGTGTGGCCGCAGTCCACCATCATCTCATAGTGTACGCCCTTGAAGAGCACGCTGGTAATGGTGCCCACCAGCTGGCCCACGTCTTCGCCTACCACCAGGATGTCCTCGGGACGGATTACCACATCCACCGGCGCATTCTCGCCAAAGCCGAAGTCCACGCAGGGGAATTCGTGTCCTGCGAAGGAAACCAGTTCATCCTTAATCATGGTGCCCCGGAGAATGTTGCTCTCCCCGATGAAGTCCGCCACAAAGGCGTTGGCAGGCTCGTCGTAGATATGTTTGGGGTCCCCGATCTGCAGAATATGGCCGTCCCGCATGACCACAATGGTGTCGGACATGGTGAGGGCTTCCTCCTGGTCGTGGGTGACATACAGGAAGGTGATGCCAAGGCGCTGCTGCATGTTCTTCAGTTCCAGCTGCATGTCCTTGCGGAGCTTCAGGTCCAGGGCGCCCAGGGGTTCGTCCAGGAGCAGCACTTCCGGTTCATTGACCAGACTTCTGGCGATGGCCACACGCTGCTGCTGGCCGCCGGAGAGGGCATCCACGCGGCGCTTGCCGTAGCCGGAGAGGTTCACCAGGTCCAGCATGTAATTGACGCGCTTGTTGATCTCGCTTTTGGACATCTTCTTGAGCTTCAGGCCGAAGGCAATGTTGTCAAAAACATTCAGATGGGGAAACAGTGCATACTTCTGAAACACCGTATTGACACGGCGCTTGTAGGGCGGCAGGGAGGAAATCTCCTTGCCTTCAAAGTAGACTTCGCCGCTTGTGGGGGTCTCAAAACCGCCGATGATGCGCAGCGTGGTGGTCTTGCCGCAGCCGGAGGGCCCCAGAAGGGTCACAAATTCCTTCTTGCGGATATACAGATTGATGTCGTCAAGCACGGTGACGCCGTCATACTGTTTGCAGATATGCTTCAGATCAATGAGATGTTCCTGCTCCACCATGGTTCTTTTCCTCCAGATGTCTCAAGTTTCAAAAGCTCGGGGGTGTGGAAATCCAGAGCACTTTTGCCGTGGATTTACCGGCGTTTTTCAGATAATGCTCGCTGGTGGGACGGACAAAGAAGCTGTCTCCGGTTTTGACCCGGAGTTTTTCCTGCCCCGTGACCAGGAAGATGCTGCCGGCCAGTACATAGCCGAATTCTTCACCTTCTCCCGGACCCATGGTATAGCTCTGACCATTGGGGCCCAGGGTGACGAGAATGGGTTCCATGCGGTTCTTCTGTGCATCAGGCACCAGCCAGGTGATGGACCCGTGCAGTGTCTCTTCATCCACTTTTTCGAACATGTCCTGGGATGTGTAGACGGACCGGTCCGCCTTCTTCTCGTGGAAAAAGTCGGAAGGGTTGGAACCGAGACATTCCAGCATGTCAATTAAGGTGGCGATGGAGGGCGAAGCCAGGTTGCGTTCCACCTGGGAGATGAATCCCTTGCTCAGTTCGCAGCGGTCAGCCAGTTCTTCCTGGGTCAGACCGCGCTGCTGGCGCAGCTGCCTGAGGGATTCGCCGATATTCATGGGGAGCACCTCCTTCCGGGGATCCGATGACGGTTTAGAAATAATAAACCCGGAGTACAGTTGAAAAGTTTAGCAAAACTAAACCTCAAGTGCAGGCGAAATTAAACCACATGTACAGAGCCTTGTCAATAGGTAAAAATGGGCACTCTCCCGCAGCGGGAGAGGCCGGAAAGGTACGGCGTACAGACCTGATTTGGCAACAAAAATCATGGGAATAAATTGCGCGGAAGCGGAAAAAGAGACAAAGAAAGAATAAAAAAGTAATCGGGAAAAAACCGGCAGGTCACGGCGGCAGAAACACCGGAAAGACAGGGCAGAAGAAAGACGCCGTACATGAACAGGATTTCACATGGATCCGGCCCGGAAGAGGGGCCGGACTGCGCCCAGGTACAGTGACAGGAAATCACGAAAAAGAGTTTGCAAGGGGAAGAAAAACATTGTATAATCCTGTAAACCGATGAGGGAAAGACGCGGAAGCGGAAACCTGAAGCGAGCCGGGGATGGTGCAAGCCTGGCGGCGGAGCTTTTTGCGGTGGATTTCCGAGGGAACGGGGGAAACAACAGTATCCCGTGACGCAGGCATGCGTTACCGTGCATGAGAGGAATGTTCTGCATTCAATTGGGGTGGCACCGCAGGTAATCTGTCCCCTTGGCAGGGCTTTTTTTGTTACAAATCTACAGGAGGATTGATGACATATGGGAGAAAATGAAAAAAAGCAGGTTATCTTTTCCGGTATTCAGCCTTCCGGAACCCTGACGCTGGGCAACTACATCGGTGCACTGCGGAATTTTGTGAAGCTGCAGGATGACTATGACTGCATCTACTGCATTGTGGATGAGCATGCCATTACGGTCAGGCAGAATCCGGCGGACCTGAGAAGGCGCTGCCTGGAACTGGCGGCCATCTATATTGCTTCGGGCCTGGACCCGAAGAAGAATCTGATCTACTGCCAGAGCCATGTCAGCGGACATGCGGAACTGGCATGGATTCTGAACTGCTTTACCTACATGGGCGAACTGAGCCGCATGACCCAGTTCAAGGCAAAGTCTGCAGCCCATGCGGACAATATCAACGCAGGCCTGTTTACCTATCCTGTTCTGATGGCTGCCGACATTCTGCTTTATCAGACCAACCTGGTGCCGGTGGGTGTGGACCAGAAGCAGCATCTGGAACTGTGCAGGGATATCGCCCAGCGCTTCAATGCTGTGTACGGTGATGTTTTCACCATTCCGGAAGGCTATATCCCGAAAATCGGCGCAAAGATCATGAGCCTGCAGGAGCCGGAAAAGAAGATGTCCAAGTCAGATCCGGAGGATACCTACATTGCACTGCTGGACGATCCGGACACCATCCGCAGAAAGATCCGCAGGGCCGTCACGGATTCGGACGGTGAAATCCGCTTTGATCCGGAGAACAAGCCGGGTGTCAGCAACCTGCTGGCCATCATGAGCGCCCTGGGAGCAGGGGATGTGGAAACCATCGCTGCGGACATGCAGGGCAAGGGATACGGGGAACTGAAAAACCGTACCACAGAGGTGGTCATTGAAGCACTGTCACCCCTGCAGGCGGAATTCAAGC
The DNA here is from genome assembly GCA_946627565.1 of uncultured Clostridia bacterium. Taxonomy (GTDB): domain Bacteria; phylum Bacillota; class Clostridia; order Christensenellales; family Aristaeellaceae; genus UBA2943. Next base: position 10,111 of record CAMOVR010000095.1, on the reverse strand, counting down.
GCCTGATCGCCGATAAGGCCTATCTGCAGAGCGTGATCGATGAGAACGCGAAGACGGCCAATGCACTGGCGCTGCGGACGCTGCGGAAGGTGCAGAAGAAAGTTGGATTTGCACCGAGAGGCTGATAAAAACAGAATATGGGGCCGGCGGGAATACCGCCGGCCCTGTTTTGTATGGCATTGTAAAGAAAATGCATTTTCCTTGCTTTCTGTTTGAATGACATGCAGTCTTAAAGAAATCCAGAGGCCTTCCGGAAAAGAACAATAAGAAAACAGCAAGGTAATGTAAAGCGTGATAGAATCAAATTATAACAAAAAAACCAAAGCGGAGGATTTTTGCTATGAATATTCGTTTTCTGCCCGGGAAACTGGACGGGAAGATGGCAGCGCCTGCCTCGAAATCCGAGGCGCACCGCGCCATGATCTGTGCCGGCCTCACGCGCGGGCAGACGGAACTGAAAGGATTCATGGTATCAGAGGATACAAAGGCTACCGCCAGGTGCCTGGAAGCCCTGGGCGCGGCTGTATCCCTGTCTGGAGACACGCTGACCATATCCGGATACCAGCGGCATACAGACCTCATGCCCGTATTTGACTGTGGAGAGAGCGGCTCAACCCTTCGCTTTTTTGTGCCCCTGGCCCTGATTCTGTGCCATGGGGGCATTTTCCGCATGAGGGGACGTCTGAGCCAGCGCCCCATGGAAGTGTACGAGGCGCTTTTTGTGCCCCGGGGTGTCACCTGGCACATGTCGGAAGGCGCGGACGGCGCTGCGGAGCTGATGGTCACCGGAAGTATTCCCAGCGGGGAGTATATCCTGCCGGGCAATGTGTCCAGCCAGTTTGTCTCCGGCCTCCTCTTTGCCCTGCCCCTGCTCAGCGGGGATTCCTATCTGCATGTTCTGCCTCCGGTGGAGTCGGAAGGCTATATTCATATGACCGTTGAGGCGATCCAGAAAAGCGGCATCCGGATTGAGAAAACAGGGGATTTCGCCTGGAAGATTCCCGGATTCCAGCAGTACCGCAACGAAAGCAGTGTTCTTGGCGGAGACTGGAGCCAGGCGGCGGTTCTGATGTGTGCCGATGCACTGGGATCCTCCGTTACGGTTTCCCACCTCTCCAGATCCTCTGTGCAGGGGGATGCCGCGGTGCTGGACTGTCTGAAGAAAATGGGTGCAGAGGTTCTGGAATCAGAAGAAGGCATCCGTGTCGTGTCAGGCGGCGGACTGCATGCGCTGGATATGGATATGCGGGATTATCCGGACATCGTTCCCATGCTGGCCCTGGTGTGTCAGGTGGCCGAAGGGGAGAGCCGGCTGCGCAACTGCGGACGGCTGCGCCTTAAGGAATGCGACCGTCTGGCCGGGACTGTCTCCATTCTCAACAGCCTGGGCGGCCAGGCCAGGGAAGACGGGGACGACCTGGTGATCCGTGGCGTCCGGCAGCTGAAGAGCCCCGGTTTTGTGGAGACCTTCCATGACCACCGGATGGTGATGCTGGCAAGCATTGCGGCCCTGGTGTGCGACGGCCCTGTGGAGGTTGCCGGAGCGGAAGCCCTGGATAAATCCTGGCCCGGGTATCTGGATGCCTACCGGTCCCTTGGAGGACTGGCACAGTGAGCAATACGTTTGGCACACATCTGCGCCTGTCCATTTTCGGGCAGAGCCACGGAGAGGCCATAGGGGTGACGGTGGACGGGCTGCCCGCCGGGCTGAAAATAGACATGGAGCAGCTGCTCTTTGAGCTCGGACGGCGAAAGCCCGGCAGAAGCGGGCTTACCACCCAGCGTAAAGAGGATGATATGCCTGAGTTCCTCTCGGGCGTTCTGAATGGTGTGACCACGGGACAGCCCCTGTGTCTGATCATCCGCAACACAGGCATGCACTCTTCGGATTACGGGGACGGCGTGGATCTGGCCAGACCGTCCCATGCGGATTACACCGGGCACGTGCGGTACTTCGGTTTTGAAGACTGGCGCGGTGGCGGCAGCTTTTCCGGCAGGCTCACTGCCCCTCTGGTGGCAGCCGGCACGATCTGCGGCCAGTATCTGGAAGCAAACGGCGTGCATGTGGAAAGTCATATCCAGTCTGTCTATGGGATCCGGGACCGGTCATTCATGGAGTTCCCGGAGGAGACGGATTTTGCATGCCTTAAGAAAATGGAACTGCCCGTGCTGGATGAAGCCGCAGGAGAAAAGATGCAGCAGGCCATCCGGGAGGCAGCGGCGGAGGGGGACTCTGTGGGAGGAGAAGTCGAGTGCAGGATTACAGGACTCCCTGCAGGACTGGGTGCTCCCTTTTTTGACTCCGTGGAAAGCTGCATTTCCCAGCTCATGTTCTCGATTCCAGGTGTGAAGGGAATCGCATTTGGCAGCGGAAGCGATCTGGCCGGCATGCGGGGCAGCCAGGCCAATGATGCCATGCGCATGGACCATGGCCGGGTCGTGACAGTGACGAACCATGCGGGCGGCATAAACGGAGGCATCACCAACGGCATGCCGGTTATCTTCCGCCTGGTGATCCGTCCCACACCGTCCATAGCGAAAACGCAGGAAACAGTTTCTGTCCGCCGCATGGAAAATGCAGAACTGGCTATACGGGGAAGGCATGACCCGTGCATTCTTTCCCGTGCTGCCCCTGTGGTGGAAGCCATGGCCAAGCTGGCGGTGATGGAGCTGTGGAAGGAGAGGAAAACATGTCTCTGATCGTGGCCTATCCCGGAACGGCAGGCAGTTTTTCCTGCTCGGCTGCACGCTCTGCTTTTCCGGACGCCGAACTGATTGCCTTTCAGACGTTTGAAGAAACGGCACAGGCTCTGACGGACTGGCGGTGCGATTATGCACTTCTGCCTATAGAGAATTCCCATGCGGGTGTGGTTCTGACCACATACAGGCTCCTGGAGAAGCTGCCGGTGCACATTGTGGGCGAAGTGATCCGCGTGATACACCATCAGCTGCTGGGGGTGCCGGGAGCCCGCATGGAGGATATCCGTGTGATCAGCAGTCATCCGCAGGCCATTGCGCAATGCGGTGAATTTCTTTCCCGTCTGGCGGGCGTTCAGGTTATCACCTCCGGCAACACGGCACTGTCTGCAAAAGAAACGGCTGAAAAAAAGGATGTATCCTTTGCTGCCATTGCCAGCATGGAAGCGCAGAAAGAATATGGGCTGTCTGTTCTTGCCGGCAACATCGAGACATCCGGGAATAACATGACCAGGTTTTTTATCCTTTCCAATGATTCTCAGCCCCTGGGTGTGCCGGATAAAGCCACACTGGTTTTTCGGGTTAAAGATGAGGTAGGCTCTCTGGTAAAAGTTCTTTCGATTTTTTCTGACCATAGCCTGAATATGACAAGAATCGAATCAAGACCTGTTCCGGAATCTTCATTCCAGTATTTTTTCTCTGCAGATCTGGAGGGAAAAATGGACAGATCGATTCTGAGAAAGGCACTTGAGGCAGCAAAACCGCTGACACAGGAGCTCAGACTGCTGGGCGTGTATCCGAAAGCAAAGATGCCTGTTTCATAATTTGTTTATCACTGAGAACAAATGCGGGAAATCTGATTATGGGAAAAATAAGTGTATTTCACAAAACAAAGCATAGAATATGGAACTTACAAAAAAATGCTTGACAGTTTCGTGAAGCAATGATATCATATGGAAGCTGTCGCGAGACAGCCACGGGCCCGTAGCTCAGCTGGATAGAGTGTTTGACTACGAATCAAAAGGTCGTGGGTTCGAATCCCGCCGGGCTCATTCAAAAGGAGACTTCGAAAGAAGCCTCCTATTTCTTTGTATTTCAAAGGATCCGGGTTTTTTATGCCTTTCATATTCCGTACATTTATCGCATCGGTTGTATGCTGCGATGCCTTTTCGAAATGGAAATCGCATGAAACATGTTGATTTGATTACAGGCAGAAAAGGACCGCCCCGGGAAGATGGGACGGTCCCTTGCATTGCCGGCAGTTTTGCAGCAATGCGGTTTTGCCTGCTTCATGGCACTGAAAATCCAGGTGCCTTCGGTTTGATGCTGTCAGGGGTTTTCGGCGTAATAAACGATTCTGCCGCCAAGTTCCTTAAAGCTCCTGAGGAAAGTTGCATCATCAATGACAACCGTGGTACCCGCATTGGGATCACGGTAGGTCAGGGAAGTCTCATCATAGCCGCAGATCACGACCGCATGCTCACCGCCCGGCCAGTGCACCGTATCTCCCAGTTCATCGATCCAGCTCCAGCGATACATGATGTCCCGCATGGGAGCAGAGACGTACCATGCCAGCACGGGGTTCCCTGAATCCAGAATGGCGCGGATGTCTTCAAGGGATGCATCCGTTTTTGTCCGGACCCCGGGTCTGAACTGTTCTGCCACATGGGCGATGGGTTCATGGAAGACGCCGTAGGAGTACTCGCTCCTGGGATCTCCCACAAATTCCCTCTCCGGGTTTGCGCCGTGGCGCACGCCGTTTTCGTCATCGTAGGGCTGGGCACCCATGGGAAGCAGGTCGTAAATCTGCTCCACGCTTACGTCCACACCGTAGTACTGCAGCAGCATATACAGGGAAACACTTTCGCATCCGGTGGGATAGTCGGGGTATTGGCAGAACTCCATGACGTCCAGCATGACGCCGCTGTCCTCTGTGCCTGTTTCCACGGAACCGTCCGGTTTCACATCGCCGGCATTCCACTGCCTGAGTCTCAGGGGTGTCAGGACGGATGTATAGGCATACAGTTTCTGAGAGAAGGCAGCGGCTGCTTTCCGGGTAAAGAGGGGATTATAGTAATGCTCCTGAACGGCTGCCACCATTTCAGGCGTGATGCCGGCAGCTTCCCATTCTTCGATGGTGTGGTCGTACATCCATTTGACACTGTAGCCCTTTGCGCCGGTTACGATGGTGGAGGGCGAGGCGAAATAAGCAAGCGCTGCGTCTGCGTCGTCCCCCAGAAGGAGATCAATTTCCTCTTCTGAGAAGGCTTTGCGGTGCACCATCAGACTGGCGTCAGACAGCACGGCCCGGAGGGCTTCCCGGTCAAGGTCATGGGTGTGGATAAAGGAATAGATGTTCGCATAATCCATCAGGGTCAGGGCATAGGCAGGCTTGCCTGCCGCATATTCATATTTCCAGGAATAACCGCCCTCCGCCATCTTCATCAGGGCTTCCGGCAGGGAAGCGAGTCTCTCGTTGCAGGGCCTGGCGTAATATGGTGCGGAGGTGCTGGCAGTGCCGAAGGGATCTGATGGCATTTCAGGATGCCTGCTTTCCCATGCTGCGGCAATTTCCTGCGCATTTCCGGCAAGGTCGGCTCTGGTCATGACTGCATTCTCCTCTCTCTGGTTCACTGGTGCATCCTCATGCAGCATGTTCCGGGTCATGGATGTCAGCGCGCCCGCTGTCAGGCCGGCGCTGCCGCGGAAGGATCCTTCTGTGCCTTCGTACACGCCTGTCTGTTTTGCCCAGAGGGCTGCTTTTTCATCTGCGGAGCCGCCGGCCACGTCGCTGAAACCTTCCCCTTCCATATCAGGTTCGGGTTTTCCGGCAATGCGCCACAGCATCTGTACGGCTTCCCCAACAGTTGCACTGCGCAGGGGCAGGAAGTATCCGGTGGGATACGGATCCATCAGGCCCTTTTCCAGACAGAAGGCAGTGGCTTCATGATATGCCGGAAGTTCACAAAGACTGCTCTCAGCCCCGCCTTCAAGGAGGATCCAGGGAATATAGACTTTATTGAGTGCCTGCAGCCAGGTTTTGCCGCTGGCACGCCGTATGTCCAGGGTGTTGATCTGTACGTCCCGGGTGCGCAGGAGTTTGCCGCTGTCCGGGCTCATGATGCTGCTGACCGAGCTCACAACATAGTAGTGTCCGGCGGTCTTTCCCAGATACATCATCTGATGGCCCGGGAAATTCAGCAGCGTTCCCATGGGCAGCACATCCAGCAGGGCTTCCCGCTCCTCCAGCGTGTAATACGAGATATCCGCTTTGGGGTAATTCATCAGCCACTGCCAGGTGCCGTTTCTGGGAAGATCCAGACCGAAGCAGCAGAAGACGGAATGGTTGAGACTGGAACAGTCCTCATTGCTGAGCCCGCCGCCCCAGCCGTATGCATCCCCCAGGGAAGCAAAGGCCACCATGGCAAGATTCTTTGCCGTCAGAGGCAGATAGTCCTCACTGACCCGCTCCCTGGCATTGATGAGGGCCGGGGTTTTGCCGTAGGTGCCGTCACTGTTGCGGACAGGAAGATATACGGCATAGTTGTGCAGAGGCAGGCGGTTTATGACCTGTGCGTCGGTGTCCATCTCATCCATCCGCTCCAGGACCGTGCCCATGGTGATCAGGCGTACACTGCTTTCCGGGGAAGTTCTGGAAACATCGGTGTACATCTTATCGCCCCAGAACACCAGCCGCTTTTCAGCGGGAATGTCCCAGGCGGACAGCCATTCTTCCCGGTCTTTGCAGATGGCGATGTCCTCCGCACGGACCCATCCTGTGCAGCAGGAGGTGGATACCTGGAAGAATTTTCCGTCAGCCGAGGTGGAATAGATGGCCACCGGTTCATTGACCCGTATGCCCACCAGAGACTGATAGTCAAAGTCATAGTCCAGGGGATCGTCCAGAATCTGTCCGTCAAAGGGGAAGGTGAGCAGGTCGGTGCGCCTGACCGCGATGCCCCAGCGCACGGGCATTTCTTCTTTGGCGTCAGGGTCGATGGTGTTGGCGATGATGGCGTCAAAATCCTCCTGGGTCATTTTGTGACCGTTCTGGTCAAAGACCCAGCCCAGATAGTAATCCCTGTCGGCCGCTTCGCCTTTTGGCAGTGACTCGTTGCGGGTAAGACCGTTGTAGGTTTCCCGCAGACCCCGCATGTTCCGCCGGTTGGTGCCTGCCCCATCCACGGCGGCGGTGTTCAGCCGTTCAATTTCATCTGCCGTGGCCAGGAGCGCGTCCGGATCTTCTGTCAGGCTCCACCAGAAAGCGGGATCCGTCATCTCCTCCGTCACATGGGGCAGATAGCCCACGGGGGCCGCGTCTGTGAGGGCAGGGAGGGGCAGAAGCAGGGAGAGCATGAGGGACAAAAGCAGGGCCAGGGTTTTCTGAGGTACGGTTCTGTACATGGCTTACCTCCATGAAACATGGTTTCCCCTTCCTGAAAGGCAGGGGACGGGCGGGTCAGGACTCCGGGAAAATGTAGACGATTTCAGGGGGATTGAACAGGCGGGGGACCCAGGTGGTGTTGGTCAGGCCCCGGGAGATGATGAACCGGCCGTCGTGGATGCCGCATGTATACTTTGGGAACCAGCCCTGACCGGGGGCAAACAGCCCGCGGCCGAAAAGCCGGATCTGACCCCCGTGGGCATGTGCGGAGACAATCAGGTTCAGGCGGGGCAGCAGGGGATAGTATTCCGGATGGTGGCACAGCAGAACCGTATATCCCTCCGGCAGCGGTTCAAGCCAGGAAAGATCCGGTTCCCGGATGGGGACCCAGCTTTCATCTGAGTAGCGGCGCCTGATGTACCGCTCACAGGAAGGGTGGGAAAGCATGTAAGCCCGGTGGTTCAGAACATAGTGGCTGGTGAGCCCGCCAAGCCAGATGTTTCCGTGCCGGACCCATCTGTTGTCCAGGATCTGTACGCCGCACGAGGATATGGCATCCCAGTCCTCCCTGCAGAGAATGGATTCATGGTTGCCGGGACTGAAGAAGACGGGGGCAATGCCGGCTGCGCCCCGAAGCAGTGGCAGGACGTTTTTCTGCTGCTCCGTCATAAGCCCGTGATCCGGCGGGGAACCGTAGACCAGGTCCCCGGGAATGGCAATGATGTCAGGCTTCTGCTTTTCCAGAGACCGGAGGATGGGGAGGGGATCCCCGTTGTGGAAATCCCCCAGAACGGCAAGGCGCGGGGCGCCGGGCAGGGTATAGAAAGTTTCGGTCAGGGGGACCACCTCCTTCAGGGAGAAATAAAAGAAAACCAAACTCCGTTTACAGACAGATTCAAACAGAAACATGGCGAAATGGAAGTACTGCGGGCATCTTAACACACAACATCTGTGTGGGCAACCTGGATCCGGTGGCCAGGTATGCGGGAAAAGTGTAAGATGGGACCGGATTGCCCGGAGCGGCGGCTGTGCTTCAGGGAAGGGATACGGGATGAGAATAAGAGCGGGAGACAAAAAGGAGATGACAGGACATGGAACTGAAACGGTTTTCGGAACGGATCTGGTTTCTTCCCTATGAGAAGGAACGGGACCGTCCCATTCTGGGATATGTACGGGGAGACAGGTGGAGCCTGGCCGTGGACGCGGGGCACTCTGCTGCCCATACGGAAGAATTCTACAGGGCATTGGAAGGAGCCGGTCTGCCCCTGCCGGCCCTGACCGTGCTGACCCACTGGCACTGGGACCATACCTTTGGCATGCATGCTCTGCACGGCCTTTCCCTGTCCAGCCGTCTGACAGGCGGACACCTGCGGGCATTTGCGGAGAAAATCCGAAGGGAAGGAACGGAATTCTTCCTGAATATGGATCCCAGCATCCGCCTGGAATATGCGGGCGGCAGGGAGGTCCGTGTGGTGCCGGCGGACATGGAGTATGCAGGGGAGATATACCTTGACGCGGGGAACTGTCCGGTCCGGGTGTTCCAGACTGTCTCGCCCCACACGGATGACAGCTCCCTGATTGAAGTCATCCCGGACAGGACGCTTTTTGTGGGGGACGCGGCAGGCGGTGTCTTCCCCACCTGGGAGAAGGACCCGGCAAAGTGCAGGGCCCTGGCGGACGTAATACGCCAGACAGACGCGGACTGGTGTCTGGAGAGCCACTGGGAGCCCCAGGCTACGTACGAGCTTCTGGAAAGTCTGGAAAGGGACTGAGACGGGTAACGCGCTTGACGCCCTGAGGAAGAATCCGTACAATGCAGATACTTTTCAGGGCCCGTAGCTCATCTGGACAGAGTGGCTGACTTCGAATCAGCAGGCTGGGGGTTCGAGTCCCTCCGGGCTCATACAGGCAAAGATGCCCTGCCACAGCCAGACCGGCCGGGGCAGGGCTTCTGTGCATAACTGAAAAGGCCGTATATCTGACTGTCTGCGCAGCTGTGTTGACAAGGCACAGAGCGCCGGATAGAATGAAACGGATGATACTGTAAGGTGGAATAAACACAACTGAAGACTGCTGCGGTGCGTGTCCCTTTCCCGGGGCCTGTCTGCAGCTGCTGGAAGCTCTGCGGAAAAGGAGTAACATTTTATGACAATAGCAGATATGGTTCGCATTTTGCATGCAAAAATCCTCTGCGGGGAAGACCGTCTGGACACGAAAGTCCATACGTCCTGCTGCTCCGACCTGATGAGCGATGTGCTGGCTTTTGTCAATGAAAAGACGGTGCTGATCACCGGCCTTACCAATGCCCATGTGCTGAGAACAGCGGACATGCTGGATTTGAAGTGCCTGGTGTTTGCAAGGGGCAAGATCCCCAGCGAGGACCTGGTGGAGCAGGCGGATGAACAGGGCCTGGTGGTGATCACCACCCCCGAGACGGCCTTTACCACCTGCGGCCTGCTCTATGAAGCCGGTCTGCGGGGTGTTCCGATCGAATGGCCGGAAAGCGAGGCACGGTTATGAGCGAGACATTGCTGCATACGGAGTATCCCGTTGAGGCGGAGGACTATACCTGTGCGGGAGAAGCCTCGGCGGACATCAAGCGCAAGCTGAAGAGCCTGGGCGTTTCCTCCAATGTGCTCCGCCGGGTGGCGGTGGCCAGTTATGAAGTGGAACTGAATCTGGTGATCCACTCCCTGGGCGGCGTGCTGACGCTGGAGGTTTCTCCGGAGAAGGTACGGCTGATCAGCGCAGACCGGGGCCCGGGCATCCCAAACCTTGACCTGGCCATGCGGGAGGGCTGGTCCACAGCCAGCGAGACCGCCAGGAGCCTGGGCTTTGGCGCCGGCATGGGATTGCCGAACATGAAGCGGAACGCGGATGACTTTTCCATTGAGAGCACCGTGGGAGTGGGAACCACCATTTCCATGGCGTTCAACCTGTAAGATGCATATTGTGCATACTGTTTGGACAGAGGACGTGAAAAAGTGACATCCGGGATACGGGATCCATAACTCAGGGTCATTTAAGGAA
>CAMOVR010000094.1 GCA_946627565.1 uncultured Clostridia bacterium | reverse complement strand
ATCAGGCCGATGATGAGGAAGATTGCCCCCATGCCGCCAAAGACACACAGGAAGATGATGGGATCCTCCGGATCGTTGCCGACCTTGAAATAGGACAGCAGGATGCCAATGGTCAGAAAGATGGCACCCATGAGTGTGAAGATAAAGCCGATAATACCTTTTTCGGTCCAGCCGAATTTCTTTTTATCCATAAAGCATACTCCTTCCGGAAAAATGGTGTGCAGGCAGTATAGCTGACTTATGACCGGCACGCAATGAAGGCAGTCTCAACTGACCTGTCCTGTGCGCGAGATGTCAGAATGCCTGTCTGAACGGTTTGAAAAATACGTATTTCCCGGTTTCCCGGGAGGGATTTCTTCAGGCATGCAAAAGGCTGCGGGCAGATGGGAAGCCGTAGGCAGGCTCTGCCGCGCTGACTGCCCGCAGGATGGCTTCGCTGACTGCATCGGCAGCCAGCATGCCCACCAGGTCCTGGTCCGCCGGGACACTGCCCGTGGAAACGGCATAAATGCTGTCGCCGTCCGCTGTTGTATGGACCGGATGGATGGAGCGGGCATAGCCGTCGTGGGCCATGCCGGCGATTTTGCACAGCTGGGCTTTTTCAAAGCAGGCATTGGTCATAACAACGGCCAGGGTGGTGTTGCCGGTGAACTTGTTTTCAGAGGGCCGGGAAGAAGCCATCATACAGTCTTTCGTACGGCGAATCCCGGTCCTATCTTCATTCAGCAGCCCTGCCACCTGCTTTCCGGTTTTCCAGTCAAATATGTCACCCAGGGCGTTTACCACCACCACGGCGCCGATTCTGAGGTCATGAAGCTGCATGGCATAGCTTCCGATGCCGGTCTTCATGGCGTATTCCATGCCCAGGATCTTTCCCACCGTTGCCCCGCAGCCGGCACCGTAGTTTCCGTCCCGGTAATTGGGATTTTCCATGGCATTTTCTGCAGCCCTATAGCCCATGTCATGGGTGGGACGCACATGAACATCCCCCACGGTGAGATCGAAAATATCGGACTGGGCCACCAGGGGCACACGGGTCACACCCACATCAAAGCCGATCCCGCGCTCTTCCAGGTATTGCATGACGCCCCCCGCAGCATCCAGCCCGAAGGCACTGCCGCCGGCGAGTACAATCCCATGGATTTCACGGGCTGCCATGAGGGGATTCAGAAGCTGGCTTTCCCGGGACGCAGGTCCGCCGCCGCGCACATCAAGACCGGCCCGCATGCCATTTTCTGCGATAAAAACGGTACAACCTGTACCGGCTGAGGTATCTTCCGTCTGTCCGATACGGATTCCGCCGATTTCGGTTATGGATATTTCCTTCATGTTTCTTGCCTCCAGTCGATGGGACCGGGGTCCCGGCATTCCCCCGGTTTTCTGTGCCTGTATCAGACGGGTAGATGTTTTATCCTGATAGCCGTAAGGCACAGGGAAATGCACAGCAGGATACTTCCGATAAGTGTATACACGCCTGTGCCGGAGCCGCCGGTGGCAGGAAGTTCAGCCCCTGGCGTGTTTCTGATCGATACAGTATACACTGTCTCTTCACCTTCACCTGCCGTTGAAGTCGAAATCCAGTCATTCAGATCCTGCTGTCCGGTCTCAGCAGGAAATTCAAGAGATACGCTGCTTTCTTCTATCCTCAGGACATACATCCCGGCGGGAGCAAGATAGCCGCTCGGAATATTTGCTTCATCCAGATAATAAACTCCTGCGCCAAGCTTTCCGCCGTAAAAGACACCGTCCTCTCCTGATGTGAACTCTGTTTTTCCATCCAGTTCAAATGGCATTGTCTTTTCGGCATCCAGATAGATATGAAAAGTCGCATCAGCGAGATCCCACGTTCTTTCATCCCGGTTGTTATAGCCGATCTTTTTGAGGACGACTGACTGCTCTACTGTTTTGTCATTCATAAAATCAACCGTTGCACCTGTTTCAGGAATGATAAATGAGTAGATTTCAGTTGTGTCCGATCCCTCATCGTCATGTGAATTGTCAGCAGCCAGCGGTGTCTGTGTTTCATTGTCATTGACGCCAATCCACCCGCTGACCGTTGTACTGTAATGCTCGTTGTGTTCAACAATCACCAGCTTTGCGCCTGTTGGAAGCTTATTGAGCAGTTTCTCCTCTTCATGATTCAAGCTGAATTGGATTCTACCATCTGCATCCGTTATATCTTCCATAACAATTGGCTGATCATCCGCATCTCTTACATACACATCAAAACCAAAGAACAGGTTTGGATCACCCATATTACCGGTTACTGTCTTTGTGATCTTAACAGCTGTATACAGGCAGTTGTAGGTATTTGTGATTTTACAGTTGACCTGTTCATCCTTATGAATCGTAAATGTATTCACAGGATTGTCAGCCTGATCCGGATCTGTATTCGCTGCGCTTGTATCTGCTTCGTCTGTGTCAGCCGGGTCAGTGTCAGATGAACCAGCATCTGCAGGAGGTGTGTAAGTGTCTGCAGGGGTTGCTCCGTCAGCTGCGGTGTCTTCGTTTGCTGTGTCTGCATCTGCTGAACCTTCGGTTAGTTCATACGTAACATCCAGTGAATACTCTTCATATATGGCATCATCCACATTCTCCGTCACCGTATAGGTTCCGGCGGGAACCTTCGGGATTGAAAGCGGCTGACTCTGTGAGATGGTCAATACTGTCCTTTTATTCAGCAGGTTGCCGTCCGCATCGAGCCACATATCCTCTCCGTGCCGCGTTGTTTTGATTTCTACCTTGTATACCTTTGTTTGTGCTCCCTCAGGTCCGCCTTCCACACTCTTATTGACTGTCAGACTGCCGCTTTCGATCCTGGTGTATCGGTTATCAAATGCCGCTTCACCGGTATTGTCCGCGTCATCAATCGTGAGCTGCTTGCTGAAGGTGCCGTCAGCATTGCGCGTGCCGTCGATGACATCCCACAGGTATCCTTCCACAGATGCATCCTGCTCAATCACGGTGTATTTTCCTGCCGGAGCACCGGAAAACCTTTTGGTATCGCCTTCCTGCAGGGAGAACCGATATGGTTCCGTTCCGAGGGTGCAGTCTTCCTGCAGATACAGATTTCCGCGCCGGACGACAAACGCAAATTCTTTTCCACTGATATCAGCGGGTACGGTCGTTTCATCGACCGCTTCATGGATCACACTGTTTTTCTTCACAAGCAGTGTGCCGCTCTTGGCATAGCTGTTTTCAAGCTGAAGTTCCAGGACAGGCTGCTCTGTGCTGCCAATCTCGGACTGCCCTTCTGATGCCGAAACCGAATAGACGAGGTAGTATCCCTGCTCCGAAAACAGTTCTTCCTGCCCTGACTCCGACACTGTGTATTCACCGAGTGGGAGATCATGCAGGGTAAGTACATAGTCATATGGATCTTCCGGGGACGCTGTAAATTCACTTAACGAAGCGGTCTTCTGATACCCGCCCGGCCCATGCACTGTAAATGTCAGTTTTTCGCCGATGGTATTCAGCAATTCCGGATCTTCCGGATAATTTTCAAAACACTTGTGCAGCTCGACATCAGTCAGAAGTTTCCGGTTCGTAATCGTGCCGCCGCTGTTTGTCAGATAGTATTCCTCCGGATAACCATTCGGATAGTAGCCGTCCACCGTGACAGTCTCTTTTACTTTGTAACTGTATTCCAGATTTCCTTCATAGTATACAGGCAGATATTTAAAAACCGCATCCCATGGAATGTCTTCACCATCGGGATCATGGATGCCGTCCAGGTTGATTGACCGGACTTCTTCCTGTGTATTCTCTATGATCTGCCCGCTTGCGTCTTTTTTCTCAGAATACAGAGTCAATTCGACCGCTGCGCCTTCCGGCGGCTGGATTTCATTTCCGGCTCTGTCTGTCCATTTTTTGTGCGCGGTAAATGACGTACTCTGGGTGATGATTCCATAGTGGTTGGTAAAATCAACGTTTGCCTCCAGATCATCCGCAGAGACATTTGCATTATTTCCTCCGTCTGCCGAGAAAGCCGTAACGGAATCCAGCTGAAAAGTATCTGCCACGACCAGACCGCTGTACATTCTGGTATATTCGCCGTTGATCAGTGCCATTTCCCAGACATCGTATTGTCCGTATTCTATGCCGTCAAACACAACCTGGGCCGGTGCGGGGACGCCATTGACGATATCCATCTGCTCGATCCAGGTTTCCCCGCTCTCATTCGTGACATAGCCTTCCTGCCCTTTTCTTGTCAGTGCGAAATAGATGGTGGTGTCCAGGTTTTCCTGATTCAGATCGCCGTCTACAACAACATCCTTCGTCACGATGATGTGGGCCTGCTGTGTGTCCTGCACCTTTATTGTATAGGCATAGGTCGTGACCGTCAGGCCTTGCTCAATGAAGGAAGAAACCTCACAGCCTGTATATACCACACTTCCGGAACGATCTTCGATTATCGTCAATCCGTCATTGGTTTCACTGATATAATCATTCAGGGTAAATGTCACCGGCTCGCTTGCTGCGAAGGTTACAGGCGATTTGGTCTCGGAAAGGGTGTAGGTACCATATGACAGGACCGCATTTTCAACCGAAAACACCCCGTTGCTGTCAGAATGCTCTTTCAGTACGCCGGAAACGGTGCCTTTGTCATTGATCAGCGTATACTCCGCTCCGGGAAGCGCATTGCCATCTTCATCCACTTTGATAAAAGTAATATATCTCTGAATCCGCTCATCTTTGACATTAAACTGAATTCGTGCAACTCCCTGTGCTCTGGGATCGTCAGCCGGCAGATAGTCAATATGGAGCCAATCCGGCGTGGAGATATAATTCCCGTTTTCATCACACACGCGGAGATTCAGATCTGAGGAACCGCTTTCAGCAATCGCGACCTTAAAGAAGAACGAATTCTGAACCTCATATCCGTTTGGTGCATAAGTCTCGGTCATCCGGTACAGTGTATCATTCTCCATCATGTCATATGTGAAAGTTCCGTTTGAACCAGTGGTTCGATTGGCTTTTTCAATGTACATCCCGGATGACGTCTTCTCTTCAAGCTTGAATTGAGCACCGGCCAGCGTTTCCCCATCCTCATTCATCTTCGCAACGGTCATCATATTCGTACCCTTCGACCACTGCGCATAGAGTGTGGTATCTTCATTCAGCGTATAGATGTCCCCATTGTTATACCAGGTGCCGCTTCCATCGGCACTGAGATTCCAGCCCAGGAATATATAGCCGGGTCTTGTCGGTGTTCTTAAGGACCCATTCTTCCCTCCGCTTGCGCCAATCGTAATGTCCGTTCCGACATCTTCCTGATAGCCAAGCGGGACATTTTTCACGCTGCCGTCGGGAGCATTTCCATCATAGGAAATACTCACCTTGTCTTTTACAAGCAGGACGCCGTCCACATGCCAGCTGCCAGCATGTTTCTGCACATACCAGAGAACGTACAGGGCATTTCCGACGGTAACATTGTAATTGCTCTGGTTTGTGGCTGCATTTGTGATCTCGGAAACAATAATTTCCCCGTTATCATTTTTGACTTTGAATCCCAGTTTGCTCGAGCTTTTGTTGATGTTGCTTACAAGCTGGTCTGCATCCGGGACCTGATTTAAGTTGGCTGTGACTACATTTTCAATATACAGCCCGTTATTTGGCTTATACACATCATTATCAGTTACCCACACCTGTTTTTTTATGGCGCCTGTGATTTTTATAGCTTCGGTATATGCAGAAGGTTCATATTGATCCGGTTCATACGGTATAGTTCCATCCAGCCGGATAAAGAAATCTCCCTGGGCAGGATTGTTATCTGTCCATACCGCAAAAAGCGTGGAATTCTTGTCCGGAATTGTATATTCACTTCCTGGAGGGTATACCGGGTAATAAGTATTGTTGACGAGGTTTGTTCCGGTTGACCATCCCAGAAACGTATAACCATTCTTTGTCCCGGAATAATCGGGGAGCGTGACTGTATCTCCGGCAAGTCCCCATATATCTGCGGGAGCAGCCCCAGCTCCACCGTTGTTATTAAAAGAAATTTTATAATCACCCAGAAACTCCATATCATAAAAGCGGAACCATTCGTTATTGTCATTCCCGGATTTCCAGGCTCCAAAGCCATTAACCCAGTTATTTCCATAATTGTTGACAGCCTTGCTTCCATTCTGGCTTTCGTTGTTTCTGAGCTGATAGGTGACACTGTCTCCGCTCCCCTTAGAGGCGACATAAATGGGCTGTTGTGATCCCAGTGTGACCGTTCCACCGTCCCCGTTGGCGCTGGTGATATTCAGATAATTCCCATTTCCATCCGAGATATAGTACCAGCCTGGCTGGCCTTCCACTGCCTCGAAAGTCCAGCAGGTGATTCTGCCGCTCACCTGCAACGTGCCTCCCACGGTTGGATTGGACGATAGGGCAGCAAGTTTTCCGGGATCAGCATCAAGCGGTTTTCCAAGAAGGAGCGCATTATTATTGGTCACCAATACATAGCTTTTCCCATCCAGATCCGTATAGCCGGTTGTGCTTTCCCTTGAAACGACGCTGTATACCGAGAAGCCTTCTGCAAGAAAGCTTACAGTCTGCCCGGCGGTTTCTGTATTCAGCACGCTGCCCTCATCAAGATCGTCCGCAAAGTGCACCACGTTCAGGCAATCAGTGTTGCTGTCCGCCAGTTCGATGCGCACGTCAACCGAACTGCCAGGGGCAGGCTGATATGTAATACTGCGATCCTCCCCGTTAACGATGCTGATATCAAACAGCCGGATATAGCCGGCGCTCCCGTCTTCCATTCCCAGGGCATGTTCTGTTTTTGATACAAACTGATCATACAGGACTGATACACTGAGAATCTCTTCCACACTCAGATCAGCATCAGCGGGAATTCCGGTCTCAGGTCCATAGATTGCAGTAATTCTGTAATTGTGTCCGTCACTTGCCAGCACGTTCTTTTCAATCACTGTCCCGACGATGGCAAAGACAGAAAACCCGCCTGTCTCAAACCGTACAGTCTGTCCCAGGGTGCTCTTTTCTGTGTCGCTGACCAGGATATCCGCTGTGGTGCTGTTCTCTTCAAAGTGCACAATGTTAAGGCTTCCGCCGTCTGTGTCTGCCAGGTGAACGGTTACACCAAAGGAACTGCCATCCTGCGGTTCATATTTTATGTCCGGATTCTCTGGGTCTGCGAGACGAATATCCAACAGGCGGGCATACGTAAGATTGTCAGAGTCAAGTCTCAGGGCTTCCTTCGCACGGGACACATAGACATCATAGTCTGTTCCGGTGATTTCCGTCACCAGAAGATCCGCGTTTTCCGGAATGCCGGCATCCTCCGGGTATGTGACCGCCACTTCCCAGGTTTTGCCCCGGGCGGTTCTGACCGTTTTTCGGACTTGTGCGTCGCTGATAAGAACCGAGAAGGATTCCCCGCCCTGCATGGTGACGGTCAGGGTCTCCTGCGTGTCAAAAGGCCTGAGGCTCAACAGCCCCCATGTACCGGCGGACACCTTCTCAGCATTGATCGCCCGGATCTCAGACAGGCTCAGGGCCGGGCTGTATTCCGCTTCAAGCCCCAGGGTATCCTTAAGCGTCCGTACCGTGGTGTCTTCCTGAACTTTTCCTGCCCAGACCAGGGACGGGTCAGAAAAGGAGACGGCTTCAATATCTGCCACAAACGCCCGGGTCTCCTGGCTGATGTCTGCCCGGTCCGTCATGGAGACCGGGTTTTCATCTGCGGTTCCTTCTGAAACGCTGCTGTTCCCGGTGCTTTCCATGTAAGCCGGCCCCAGAATTTCCACAAGGTCCTCCAGGCAGAGGAAGCCGCTGCCTGGCAGAGTGAAGGAAAAGGACTTGCCGTCTGCGTTCCAATGAAAGTCCACGGTATAGGCTATACCAAGTACAGATGGCATATCCGTTAAGAAGGAGATGTTCCGGATGGCATCGTCTGACACCGTGAAGTCAGCTGCATCCAGTATTTCGAGGCCGCTTTCTCCTGCACGGAAAACCACCAGGTCTGAAACATCTGCGGTTTTGCCCCGGGGCGCTTCGGGCAGCAGAATATCCACATTTGCGGTGACATCTGCAGAAGCCTTAACCGGGGTGCCGTCCGGACCCATGAGGGAGACTTCAAAGAAGCGGACTGGCTGTACGGTTTCTCCGAGATGTTCCACGGCAGTTTTGCGAACCTCTTCTGCCAGGGCTGCATCCGGCTCCAGAGGGGAGACAGAAAGATACGTGCCTGCGGGTACTTCCGCATGTGCCGTGAAAGAGCCTGCTTCACCCTGAACTGTCTGACCCGGCGGAACAGGGGCGGGGTTTATTAGGCGGACCTGTATCTGTGTGCCGTCTGAAAGTGCCAGGTACAGCAAAACCTCCCCGAAGAAGTTATGGGCCGTCAGGGTATCTCCATCAGCTGTGACCAGGTTCGGGTCTGATACGGACAGGATACGGGCTTCAGGGGAGACAATGCCGTTTGCAGTCAGGATATCCTGCAGCGTGGCCGTGTCAGATACAAAACGGTAGACATAATCCGTGCCGGAATCCGGTTTATTATAGTGAAGGACGGTGAGACTTGCCTCAGCATCCTCCGTGCTCCATACCGAGAGGACACTTTCTGCGCTGCCAGTGAGGGAAAGCACACTGCCGTCCACAGATGCGGCGCTGCTTTCCGTACGGCCCTGCAGATTCAGAAGAAAGGCTTCCCCGAAGTCCTCTGAAACAGCGGTATCTGAAAGGGTATATGTCCAGAGGGAAGACGCCTGCCCGTCTGCATCTCCGGAAGGATTCAGAACAGCCGGGAGGAAGGTTTCCATATCGATCCGGAGGCATTCCTCCTCTGTGCTGTATGCAATACCTGGAAGCTGCATATGAGGCGTCCAGCTGTTCAGGTCAAGAACAAGATCCAGAGATGGCGTTTCAAAGGTATATATGACATGCTGCGTGAGAAGGAAGGTGCCCAGGTGCTCCGTGAAAAAGGAGAGTTTCCCCTGTTTCTCAGATACTTCCATTTGGGAAGCCTGGTCTTCGTTTATGAAATACAGGGCATACTCCACCCGCCGCACCCGGGCTCCGTCAGGAAGCAGGGAAGCATGCAGGGGCGGAATATCCATACTGACAGCATAGTAACCTTCCCCGGCAGAAGAATCCGAAGGCAGATCTGCGGAGATGGAAAAAGCCGTATGGTCTGTGAAACTGTCATCTGCTGTGCTGCTCCCGGTGTCCGCAGGCAGATCAAAAGAAAGGCCGGCCTGTTTCATGACAGCCTCTGTCTCGGGGGTTTCATATACCCTGAGGGAGACAGAAGCCCCTTCCGGTACACTGCCCTCCAGCACCGACAGGGAAATGCCGTCTGCCAGGAGAACCGCAATGGGGTCCGTCATGGCATATGAAGCGGGTTCCACATAGGCGGCAGAAGCCTCCTCAAGGTCTGAAAAGGAAACCGCCGGAAGATTCGGCGCATCCTCTTCAGCGGGAGGAAATACATCCGGATATGCTCTTTCGGAAGACAGGGACGGGGAGGCATAGACGGCTGTCAACACCATATCTCCATGGATCTCCATGCTGCTGTCTGCTTTTCTGCCGTCCGTATACCAGCCGTCAAAAGACGGATCGGTTATGATGGGCTGTTCCACATCGGAAAAAGGGGTGCCGTCCTGTACATACATCCGGGAAAGTTCCGTGCTGTCTGAAAGGAAAACCACGGTATGATAGGCCTGGATGGCGTATTCGCCGCTTATGACAAAGCCTGAATCCTTCTCTGACAGGCCGGGCGGCAGAATCTGCAGACATACGAGGAGTGCCAGAATCAGGGCAGCAAATCTCCTGTGT
The DNA here is from genome assembly GCA_946627565.1 of uncultured Clostridia bacterium. Classification (GTDB taxonomy): domain Bacteria; phylum Bacillota; class Clostridia; order Christensenellales; family Aristaeellaceae; genus UBA2943. The sequence continues at coordinate 4,255 of CAMOVR010000094.1, read as the reverse complement.
GAAAACCCTTTCATACTGGCACACCTCCCTTCTGAAAAAATGTCTTCATGTGTTCCAGTAAGCCTGATTTATGGTTTCCGGAATTCGGCAAAAAGCCCTGTCACGGGACAGTGCGGCATGAAGCCGCGCCGGAGGTGATATGAAGGAGTCTGTGAGAATACGAAAAACAAAGCAGTCTGCGCTGCACCTGCTGTGTACAGGCGGGTGTACTGGTCTGTCTTTCCTCTGGCAGGAAACCAATCAGTGAATTGTATTATACAACTTCGATTGGATTTTGTCTTGCCTGAAATTCGCTGATGAAATCATGAATGTGCCATATGAGAACACACAAAAAATGCCATATGCAGGCAACAATCCGAAAGCTGCGGCTGAGCAGAAAAGAAAAACTGCACAGGGAGCATTTTTCTGCGAACAGGGATGCAGGAAAAAGCGATAACAGATTATGAGGAAAGAAATGCATGGGATCCTCTGGTGCCTGAAACAGACAAGACAGTCATCGTTCTGCCCGAAGGCACAACCCGGAGCCGACTCCTGTCCCCACCTTCATCCTCCCGGCCTCAGTGACAACCATAGAGTCAGGAGCATTCGCCGGGATAACCGGCCAGATCTTCCGGATTCCGGCCACAGTCACCTGCATCGCCGATGATGCATTTGATCCTTTCACCTTTGTCATCGTCCAGGAGGGATCCTACGCGGATTCCAGATGCAGGGAACTGGGATAAAAGTCTATAAGTGATTGTTTTTCGGGAGAGCTCCGGCTCTCCAGGATTTTTGTTGTGTCTCTCTGTCACCTCCCGGTTTGCGTTTTGCAGATAAGACGGATATAATCCATACTCTGTAAAGGAAACGGGAGAAATACTGGATGCTGTTTTGCCGCTCACGGATACGGCAGAATGGTTATATGCCTGTTTTACCGGGGGTTGCGTGCATGGCTGCAGCATGTGTGCTGATGTGTGAGACAAATCTCCGGATGCGTTTTTAAGACCGCTGCCGCTGCTTTCAGCCTAATTGGGAACGGGAAGATCAAACCCGTTTCCGCTGGCGCAGAAGCGTGCGCATTGTACTTATCCGGCATACCTGACCTGTGATTCAAACCGGTTCAGGACACGGAAGAGGGCCGGAACACGCAGACATACATGCAGGGTGACAGGTTCTGTGCTTTAAGAAGCCCCGGGAACGGATGGATGCATGCAGCAGACCGTTTGCAAAGTACGGGATGATTCGCTGAATGCGGAGTATATCACATGGGTTCTGCATCCTTTGCGCGGAAATACGATCTGCGAAAGCACCAGGCACATCGGGATTGCCGGGAAACAAAGAAACTGCGTAAATCCGAAAACAGGCCCGGTGCTTTTCCGCTCTCAGGCAGCAGGGTACCGCAAAGCTGTTTTCAGACTTCAGGAGAAGGGAGGTGGACCGTCTGTGCAAATGACTGAAGGACCGGAGAAAACCTATTCATTTACGCTGAAAGCATGGAACAATATCCTCGGCGCGTCCATAGATGATTCCTTTTTCTCCATGGAAGCGGATGTCATATTCCGGGCGCTTTCCCGGTCGATCCGGGTGGTCCCTTTCCATGAGTACCTGAAGCGCTATCTGTACGAAAAGACGGAGATCCCGATTCCCTTTTCGGACGTGCCCATTCAGGAATACCAGGATATGATAGAAGAAGCGTTTCACGATACGGGTACGCCCTGCTCCTTCTCCCCGGTTACCACAAGGGTGCATCAGGCCATCCGGAACTGGCTGATCCGGGATGACATTACACGGGAATCCGTCCTGCTTCTGGGATTTGGCCTGTATATGACAGAGGAAGACGTAAATGCCTTTCTGACCAAAGCACTGCATGGCGCCCGGCTGGATCCGGATGACCCTCTGGAAGCGATCTGCCTGTACTGCTATCGGCATGAATACAAATTTGCCAAGTTCCTGCAGCTGAAAAACCTCTATGACACCATGGACACAGCTGTCGAAAAAACACTGATTATCGAGCATCAGCCGGAAAACAGACCTCAGTCGCGGCACATTATCGAGGAGGATACGGAACTGCTGGCTTCGCTGCTTGAGAGAAAGAAACAGCCAGGTCTTACGCCTGTAAAGAACAGAACCGTAAACACCTTTAAGCAGCTTTACGAAGATGCCCAGCAAATGCTGTCCCATCAGAAGAACCAGGCCAGCAGCTTTACAGGCCCGCGTGCCCTGGAAAAAGTATTAAGCGCTGCCGTACCAACCGATGCCAACGGAAATCTGGTGCGGGAAACGCAGGTGCAGGCTTTCGCAGAATTTGCACGAAAGCGCATCAGCCGCCAGCGGATCCACCGGATTCTTTCCGGGGCACAGCTTCCAAACCGATATGACCTGCTTACGCTGAAATTCTTTATTCTCAGTGATTCCCTTATGCATCTTTCAGACCGCAAAGAGGCCATGAACCGGTTCATTGAGGAGACCAATCAGACATTGATCAGCTGCGGATTCGGGAAAATCTATCCTGCGGATCCCTTCGATGCTTTTCTGCTTCTTTGCATGCTTACCTGTGACCCGATGGGATCTTATTCGGATGTGATGGAGACGGCTTATTCCCAGAGCTGTCCAAAGAAAGGGGGGAATGAACCATGGACGAAGCTTCTTTGATCAGTAAGGCCTGGCCGGACTGGACGACTGTTCAGCTGATCGGGCAGGGGACATACGGTACGGTTTACCATGTGCGCCACCGGGATGTGGCGGATCTGGAGGCTGCCGTAAAGGTCATTCCCATTCCAAACAGCGAAAGCGAAATTGAATCCCTGCGCAGGGAAGGGTTCAGCGAGCAGGACATAAACGAGTATTTCCGCAAAATGGCAGAGGACTGGAGCCGGGAAATACTGATGATGAAAAAGTACCAGGGCATGTCCCATTTTGTGAGCATAGAAGACTGCAAGATTATAGACCGTGAGGACGGCCAGATCGGGAAATGGATCCTGATCCGCATGGAAAAGCTGAAAAGCTTCATTTCGTATATCAGCGATAAGACGCTTACGGAAAAAGAAGTGATTGAGCTGGGGCTGCAGATCTGTCAGGCCCTGACCGTCTGCCACTCCGACGGGATCCTGCACCGGGACATCAAGCTGGACAACATTTTTGTTAATGACCGCTCCACTTCGGGCATTCTGTATAAGCTGGGGGATTTTGGCACATCCAGGAAAATCGAGAACGTGACGTCAAGCTTGTCCATAAAAGGCGCATTGGCCTACATGGCACCGGAAATCATCCAGGGAAAAGCCTATGATCAGCGGGTGGACATCTACTCGCTGGGAATCACCCTCTATAAGCTGATGAACTGCAACCGGCTTCCTTTCCTTCCGGCCCGGCAGCTGTTTACCTATGAAGACCACGCCGTGGCACTGCGCATGCGCCTCAACGGCACGCCCATTCCTCCCGCTGCAAACGCCTCTCCTGAGCTGCAGCAGGTCCTTAGCAAAGCCTGCGCGTATGAGCCTTCCCAGCGCTACAGATCCGCACAGGAATTTGCCCGTGACCTTGAAAGGGTTATGGCCGGAAAGAAGATACGGCATTTTCACGGGCCGGACTTCATGGAGAACAAAAACGTCCGCCGGCTTTGCATCTGGCTGGGTGTAGCCGCGGCTGCAGCATGTCTCATTTTTGGCGCCATGAAGCTTCACGGGAACAGGAATCAGCCGGCTGCTCCCCAGCCTGAGGAGACCCCCATCCCCATGCTGACGGTTATCCGTAAGGATACTCCCTGATCTGAGACGGAAAAGAACGTTTCAGATGCAGAACATGCATAGGGCAGGTTCCAAAGATCTTCGGATCACAGGGCTCCGGCAGAACTTGCGAAAATGCCTGGGAACCGGAGATGCCTGAGACAGAACACGCGGAAACAGGATCACTGGTTTTTCAGGCGCAATCCATACCTGGTGTTTCGCCTGAAATCCGGGCACAGAACGGCTGTGTACGGAGAACACGAACATGCCCTGGCAAAGCCAGAGCAGGAGAATCTTCAGAACCGCAGCCAGATGGAACCGAAATGGAAATTGTATTGAAACGCTGAAGGAGTGATGCTCGTGGAGAAAAAAGCATATCTCATCCCGGGAATCTTCCTGCTGGTGCTTATTTTACTTGAAAGTGCCGCCCGGGCGGATATCTGGGAAGTGAAGCAGGAAGAAGCATTTCTGCCCGGAGCGGAACAAATATGTCTGATCCCTGCTCCCGGCACCGTCTGCCTCCGGGCGAACGCCTTCTCCCAGGGAGAAAGCAT
>CAMOVR010000093.1 GCA_946627565.1 uncultured Clostridia bacterium | reverse complement strand
CAAGGATTTGCACATCGGACAGTCGTTCAATTGAAAATTGGAGGTTAGACTTTTCAGAGCTGGCGCCGCAAGCCTGATGTTGCAATTTGTCTGAATCCTCCCTATAATGGCTGTGTTTGTTTTCTCTTCAGACACTACGCGAAAAAGGAGAAACCGTTGTATGAAAAAAATTGAGATCCGTCTCAGCCTCGCCGAAAATGTGAAGACATTCGTCAATACCGTCAACCGGTATGACTTTGATATGGACCTGCGTGCCGGACGCCACGTGGTGGACGCCAAGTCGATCCTCGGAATCTTCAGCCTGGACCTTTCCCGTCCCATTACCCTGGAAGTGGATGATTCCCACATCAGCCCTGACAAGCTCGACAGCCTGATGGAAGACATCAAGCCCTTCATTATCTGAGCACGTCCCGGCAAAGCTCCATCCATCACCTCCCGTGCCTAGCAGACGGGAGGTTTTTATCCCATCACCGCGGAGGATCCATGGAACATCTTTTTCCGGATACAGAAAGCCGTCTGGCCCTCCTCTATGCCGTGGAACATCTGGGGGCCCTGAGTGATCAGCAGCTGCTGGTCTTCTTTACCGATCTGTCCCTTATGAACTATTTTTCCCTCCAGCTGAACCTGGCTGAACTGCTCAAGAAGGAATGCCTGGCCCTGATCAACCATCCCTTTGGGAGCCTGTACCGGATCACCTCCCAGGGCCAGTACACCCTCAGGGAATTCCAGCATCTGATTGGCCACGGGGTGCTGCGCACCATGGATGCCCAAATGGATGCCTACCGTACACGTTTCCGGGCGGAACAGCATGCGCCGGCAAGCGAAAGCACCCTGCCCGACGGCACCCTCACCATCCGGCTCCAGCTGCTGGAAAATGATCTTCTGATCCTGGATATACGTCTGCGCCCGGATCACCGTTTTTCCTGTATCGATCAGCGGTGGCAGCGCTGCGCCCAGGCCGTATACAGTCTGATCTATGATGTGCTGTCGGAAGGCTTTGACCCGGCCGGACAGGACATGTCCATCCCCGACGGCATCTCCCTGATGAACGCCAGCCGGCAGGAATGGACCCTCTTTATGGGAGACCGTCCCGTGAACCCTTCCTTTACCCTGATCCTCTCCCTGGCGGATCCCCTGCTGGCAGCACACTGCGCCCAGCAGTGGGCTTCTTCCCACGAGGTCCTTAAGGAAGGTATCCTGGCCCTTCTGAAGCAGTCCCTGGAGGAATAAGCAAACGTTCGTATTTTCCATGACCCCGGAAATCGAAAATTTTCCGAACATTATTTCTCTTTTCTGTTTCATCATTCGACATATTGTGCTATAATCCCGCAAGTCGGCCTTTATGAGCCGCCAGAATGGAGCGATCTTGTTTGGATAGAGTTCACCGCGCAAAACGCGTCAGCGCCATGTTGAAAATTCTCTCAGACTCCCCCAATGAACTGTTCCCTCTCTCCGGGTTCTGCAGACTTTTTGACACGGCAAAATCCACCACCAGTGAAGATGTGGATCTTCTCCGGGATGTGGTTGAGACCTTTGGTCTTGGAGAAATCCGTACCGTCACCGGTGCCAGCGGCGGGGTTCTCTTCCGCAATTTGGTATCCCTTGAGTCAGCCGGCAAGTATATCCGGGATCTTTCTGCCCGTCTGTCCGGGTCAGACCGTATTCTTCCCGGCGGTTTTCTGTACCTCAGCGACATCCTTTCCAACCCGGCCATCGTACGCAAGATGGGTTCCATTCTTGCCACGCAGTATTACGATCTGAAACCGGATTTTGTCCTGACCATGGAAACCAAGGGCATTCCTGTGGCTCTGTGCACGGCGGAGGGCCTGGGCGTTCCTCTGGTCATTGCCCGCCATTCCTCCAAAGTGTACGAGGGTTCGGCAGTGAATATCAACTACGTCTCCGGCTCCTCCGGTTCCATCCAGACCATGTCCCTTGCCCGCCGGGCGGTGCGCAGCGGACAGACCTGCCTGATTGTGGACGACTTCCTCAAGGGCGGCGGGACAGCCAAGGGTATGGAAGATCTGATGGGCGAATTCGGTGTGCAGGTCATCGGGCGGGCCTTTGTCATGGAGACGGCCGTTCCTGTGCGCAAGCGCATTTCCGGAGAAAAGTCCCTCATGATCCTTACCATAGAGCAGGACGGCGACGGCACAGAGGAAGCGAAGATCTCCCCTGCCCCCTGGCTCATGACGGAAGAACTGGACGAGCCTGACAGCATTGCGGAGCTTTCCGCAGCCGTCCTTATGGAAGAATAAGAAAGCCGGGCTCTGACCAGATGAAAGATACATATCTTTTTGTGGGGCTTGGCAACCCTGGCATCCGCTATGACAGGACACGCCACAACTGCGGCTTCCAGGTCATCCGTCTTCTGTCCCAGCGGTGGAACATACCTCTGGTCCATCACCGCCTGAAAGGCCTTCTGGGCGAAGGCACGGCGGAAGGATACAGGGTGGTTCTCTGCCAGCCCCAGACCATGATGAACCTCTCCGGCGCATGCGTGCAGGAACTTGTGCACTGGTACCACTGCCCCATGGATCACCTGGTGGTGATCTATGACGATGTTGATATTCCCGTGGGCAGCACCAGAATGCGCAAATCCGGCAGCGCCGGCACCCATAACGGCATGCGCTCCATCATTTCCTGTGTTCCCGACCAGAATTTTCCCCGCATCCGTGTGGGCATAGGTGCCCCGCCGGAGGGCTGGGACCTGGTAAACTGGGTCCTTGGCAACCCCCTCTCCCGGGAAGAGCAGGAACTGCTTGACCGTGCCTTCATCCGGGCTGCCGATGCATGCGGCGATCTTCTTCACAGCGGCATGGACCATGCCATGCAGCTGTGCAATCAGAAGACATGAGTTTTCCTGCCCGTATATGCACCGGCATGCCGGAAAACAGCATTTCCACAGGACGATCTTATGAAAGGATCTGTATGACACATCCCCTGCTTGAGGCCTTCTCGGCCCCGTCTCTTACGGAGCTCAAGGCCGCCCTTCAAACCAGCCATACCATTGCGCTCACCGGCCTTCCTGACGGACAGGCCGCTTTTGTCGCGTCTGTCCTTTCCTCCTCGCTTGGCCTGAAGGTGCTGATCGTACAGCAAAATGACCTGAAGGCCGTCAAAACCGGTGACGATGCCGCTGTTCTGCTCCAGTCCGCTTCCACTGTGCTGCCCGGGGGTGAGATCGATCTGACCCGCGGCGTTTCCAGCCAGGAAACCGCCTGGAGAAGACTGGAAACCCTTGGCCGGATCTGCCGGGAGGATGTGCGCATTCTCACCACCTCCATGGATGCCCTGATGCAGCGCATGGGAGACCCGGAGCTTTTCAGGCGCAATACCATCACCGTAAATCAGGATGACAGACAGCCGCCCCAGGTTCTCATGGACCATCTGGTCCACATGGGCTATGAGCGGGTTTCCCTGGTGGAAGGCAAGGGACAGTGTGCCCTGAGGGGTTCCATTCTGGATGTCTATCCCCCTGCCAGCCTCAACGCCATCCGTCTGGAATTCTTTGACGACGTGGTGGATTCCATCCGGACCTTTGACGCCATTACCCAGCGCAGCATGGACCGGATCCGGACCTGTGAGCTTTCCCCCGCCACGGAGATTTTGCTGGACCCGGATCAGTACAGGGCGGCAGCTGACCGCATGCGCCAGGCCCTGGGCCGCATCCGGATTGACCCAGACCAGCCCGCGGTCATTTTTGACGATCTGCCTCCCATCCCCGATTCGGATGATGAACTGCCGGAGTTTTTCGATGCCCATGTCAAGGCGCCCCTGGAAAAGCAGCAGTGGTCCATGAGCCGTCAGGCGGAGATGGAAAGGCGCCGGGACGCTCTCCTTGCAGACGCCGACCGGGTGGAAGAGGGCATGCCATTCAGGCGCATCCGTGCCTGGACCCCGGTGCTCCTGGAAAAGGACTACCGGCTGACGGACTGGTTCCGGCCTGACCTGGTCATCCTCTGCAATCCCGACAGCCTCAGGGAACGTGTGCGGGAGCGCATGTCCGGCTTTTCGGAAGATCTGAAAAATGCCATAGACCACGGGGAGGCTGTACAGCAGCAGGAACATCTCTACCGGGACTGGGAAGACGTTTCCAAATCCCTTGCTTCCTTCCCGCAGATCCTTCTCTCCGACCTGACCCGGGGCCTTGGCGGCATTTCCGCAAAGACCGTCATACGCATGGAGTTAAAACCCCTGACCGGGTACAATTCCCAGATCCGTCAGCTGGCCGGGGATGTGAAAAACTGGAGCCAGGAGGGCTGGACCGTCGTCCTTTTCTCCGGCAGCGAGGCCAGGGGACGCCGCCTGATGAGTTCCCTGGATGAACTGGGCGTTTCAGCCAGCCTGACACCCCTTTCCAATCTGACAGATGACCTGCCCGTGGAAGAGGGAAAGATTTCCATCCTTCCCATCACCCTGACCCAGGGCTTTTCCTGGCCTGAAGCAAAGACGGTGCTGGTTTCGGATGCCGACATCTACGGTGCCTCCTACCACAGGGTCCGCTCCCGCACCAAGGCCGGCGAAAAGATCGCTTCCTTTACGGAACTGAACCCCGGGGATTACGTGGTCCATGTGGACCACGGTGTGGGCGTGTACCAGGGCACCATCCAGATGTCCACGGAAGGGGTGCGGCGGGATTACCTGCTCATCCAGTACCAGGGCACGGACAAGCTCTATGTGCCCGTGGAACAGCTCTCCCGGGTACAGCGGTACATCGGGAATCCCAGCAGCCCGCCCAAGCTGAATTCCATAGGCGGACATGAGTGGAGCAAGCAGAAGAACAAAGTCCGGGAAGGCCTGCGCAAGATGGCCTTCTCCCTGGCCGAGCTCTACGCCAGACGCAGCCAGGAAACAGGCTTTGCCTTCTCCCCGGACACGGTCTGGCAGAGTGAATTCAACGATCAGTTCCCCTATGAACTGACCCCGGACCAGGCCAGGAGCGTGGAGGAGATCAACGCTGACATGGAGTCCCACCGCAACATGGACCGGCTCCTGTGCGGCGACGTGGGATACGGAAAAACAGAGGTCTCCCTGCGGGCCGCCTTCAAATGCATCATGGACAACCGGCAGGTTGCCCTGCTGGCCCCCACCACCATCCTGGTCCAGCAGCATTACAACACCATTGTCAAACGCTTTTCCGGCTTTCCGGTGAAGGTGGAATACCTCTCCCGCTTCCGCTCCCAGAAAGATGCCCGCCGCATCCTTCAGGAACTGGAGGAGGGCAAAATTGACATCATCGTGGGCACCCACCGCCTTCTGAGCAAGGATGTCAAGTTCAAGAACCTGGGGCTTCTCATTGTGGACGAAGAGCAGCGTTTCGGCGTCACCCATAAGGAAGCCATAAAGAACATGAAAAACCAGGTGGACGTGCTGACCCTCTCCGCCACCCCCATTCCCAGGACTCTGCACATGTCCATGGTGGGCATCCGGGACATGTCCGTCCTGGAGTCGCCTCCTGCAGACCGTCTCCCGGTGCAGACCCATGTGGTGGAGTATTCGGACCCGCTGATCCGGGATGCCATTCTCCGGGAGATTGCCCGGGGCGGACAGGTGTACTTCCTCTATAACCGGGTCCAGTCCATTGAGAGGTTCTATGAGCGTCTGCATGCCCTGGTGCCGGAGGCACGCATCGGCCTGGGGCACGGGCAGATGAAGGCCTCCGCCCTGGAGGACGTCATGATGGACTTCTATTCCGGCAGCTATGATGTGCTGCTGTGCACCACCATCATTGAATCCGGCCTGGACGTACCCACCGCCAATACCCTCATTGTCTTTGACTCGGAGCGCTTCGGCCTCAGCCAGCTCTACCAGCTCAGAGGCCGCGTGGGCCGCTCCAATGTGCAGGCCTATGCCTACTTCACCTACCGCAAGGACCGTGTGCTCTCCGAAACGGCCCAGCAGCGGCTCAATGCCATCTCCGAGTTCACGGAATTCGGCTCCGGTTTCCGCATTGCCATGCGGGACCTGGAAATCCGCGGCGCCGGCAACATTCTCGGGGCCGAGCAGCACGGACATCTGGAGACGGTGGGTTATGAAATGTACTGCCGCCTGATTGAGGAGACCATGCGGGAGGTCCACGGCGAAACCGCCACCTCCGACCTGGAAACCCGGGTGGACCTGCGGGTCAATGCCTTCCTGCCCAAGGAATATATCAGCGACGACAGACAGCGCATGGAGATGTACCGCTCCATCGCCGCCCTTGCCTCCGATACGGACCGGGAGAATATCATCGACGAGCTGATCGACCGCTTCGGCGATATGCCGGAGCCTGTTTCCAACCTGGTGGATGTGGCCCAGCTCCGGTACCTGTGCAACCATGAGGGCATCTCCCAGGTATCCCATAAGGGCAGCCAGCTGGTGCTGCGCCTGGACCCGAAGTTTGTCCGGGACCCGATCATGCTCTATACAGCCATGCATGCCGCCGATCCCCGCTTTGTCATGCAGGACAAGCCTTTTTCCGCCATGCGGCTGGACGTTAAAACCACCCATGACCAGGAAGTGCTGAAAACAGCACTTGCCTTCATGCGCAGGCTCTCTGAAATCATGCAGCAGAAGCGGGAAGCGGCAGCTCTTGACATCAAAAAGGAAGAGGAACAGAATACAGACACGAATAAAACATAAGCAGGAGGTACATCATGATTGCTCTGGCCTGTGACCATACCGCCCTTGAAATGAAGAAGGAAATCAAAAGTCTTCTGGACAGCATGGGACTGGAATACAAGGATTTCGGCACCTTTACGGAAGAAAGCTGCGACTACCCCGTCTACGGTTACCGTGCCGCGAAGGCCGTTGCCTCGGGGGAGTGCGACCGCGGCATTCTCATCTGCGGCACCGGTGTCGGCATCGGCATTGCCGCCTCCAAGGTAAAGGGAACGCGGGTCTGCACCTGCTCGGACGTCTACACCGCCACCCTGAGCAAGCGCCATAACAACTCCAATATTCTGACCTTCGGCGCCCGGGTCATCGGACCCGGTCTGGCCGTCATGATCGCCCGGGCCTGGCTGGAAGAACCTTTTGAGGGCGGACGGCACCAGAGGCGCGTCGATCAGATTACCGCCATTGAAAATGGCGAGGCACTGTGAGGTCCGGTATGTTTACAGCAGATACACATTCAGATACCCTCTACGCCCTGGGTGTGTCAGGCGCTCCCCTTCAGGACCTGATGATCACCCCGGAAAAGCTCCGGCAGGGTGAAATCACCGTCCAGACCTTTGCCCTGTGGACAGGCCGGGATGGAAACCGCGGCGATGTGAAGGGCATTGTGGAAAAGGAACTGGCTGCCCGGGCCGTGTTTGAACAGGCAGGCATCCATCAGGTCATGGACCCCAGGGACGCCCGGGAGGGAGAGTGCTCCTTCCTGCTGTCCGTGGAGGGCGGCGAAGTCTTTGAAGAGGGCATCGAAACCGTGGATACATACCGCGCCCTTGGCGTGCGCATGGCAGCCCTCACCTGGAACAACGAAAATGCCATTGGCTATCCGGCCAAGTCCGGGGAGACCCGGGGACTGAAACCGTATGGTCTTGAAGTCGTCAGAAGAATGCAGGAAAAGGGCATGGCCTGTGACGTCTCCCACCTCAATGAAGCCGGTTTCTGGGACCTGATCAACAAAACCCTTCAGCCTCCCATGGCTTCCCACTCCTGCTGCTACAGCCTCTGCCCCCATTTCCGGAATCTCACCGATGAGCAGATCCGTGCCCTGATCCGCTGCGGCGGGTATATCGGCATCAATTTCTATCCCGCTTTTCTCTCTGAATCCGGTGCCTGCGATATGCAGCGGGTAGCAGAGCATATGGACCATGTCTGTCAGCTTGGCGGGGACGGCATTGTGGGCTTCGGGTCCGACTTTGACGGCATTGAGACCACCCCGGAAGGTCTGACCGGCGCGGACCGTATTCCTGCCCTGCTCGACCTGCTGCGCAGCCGCGGATATGACGAAAAGACGCTGAAAGGCATCGCCGGAGGCAATCTTCTGTCCTATTTCGGCCGCATCGATCCCTGAACAGAGAATCCTGTCATCTGACAGGGTTTTTTTATGTCTGCGTTTTTTTGCCGTCTCTGTTTCATTTGATATGTCAGATATTATAATGATTGTGACAAAATAGTCATAAACTCTTGTCAAATTTTCGATTATGTCTTACAATTGTATCAGCTCCCGTGGCAGATCTGCTTACGGGGCACTAAACGGCAGTCGGAAGGTGTTTTTTTTGGCAAACAGGCGCATTCTGATCGTAGATGACGAACCCCTTATTGTAAAAGGGCTCAAATTCTCCCTGGAATCAGATGGCTATGAAACAGATGTCGCCGTGGACGGCGAAGAAGCCATCAGCAAATTTTTCGCAGCGCCCAGCGACCTGATTCTTCTGGACATCATGCTCCCGAAGATGGATGGCTTCACCGTCTGCCAGACAATCCGGGAAAGTTCCAATGTCCCCATCATCATGCTCACGGCCAAGGGGGAAGACATTGACAAGATCCTCGGCCTTGAATACGGGGCAGATGACTATATTCCAAAGCCCTTCAACATTCTGGAAGTCAAGGCAAGGATCAAGGCGATTCTCCGCCGGGCCGGCTCCAGTCCCATTTATGTCAACAACCGCAGTGACATTGTGGTCAGGGATCTGGTGGTTTCACCCGACCGGCACAGCGTCACCCTCAGGGGCGAAGAGCAGAAGCTCTCCTACAAGGAAGTGGAGCTTCTCATTCTCCTGGCTTCCAATCCCGGCAAGATCTTCAGCCGCCAGGCCATTCTCCAGCAGATCTGGGCCAATGACTATAACGGCGATGACCGGTGCGTGGACGTTCTGATCAAACGGATCCGGGAAAAAATCGAAACCGACACAGCACACCCGTTCTATATTCTCACCAAGTGGGGAGTTGGTTATTATTTCACGGACCAAATTGGCTGAGCGCTTTTATGTCCCTGTCCGCGTTCAGCTGTCTGTGGCTTTCCTTGTGATCATCACTCTTTCCTTCTTCTTTGCGGCCAATACGCTGACCGATTATGTCAGTGATTATCTGTTCAAGCAGCGCATACGGCAGGACAGCATCTCAGTGGAGCGGCTGGCGTCAACCGTTGCGCCGCTTTTTGCATCTGCACAGGAAGAGCAGCTGTCAAAAACCCTGTCTGAATCCTCCGGGGAGCTGGGCGGCAGGCTGCTGGTCCTGGACATGGACGGCAAGATTCAGTTTGACGCCTATTCCGCCATGATGGGACAGAGGCTTCCCCTGCCGGAGGTGGCAAGCCTTCTCTCCGGTGTGCCCCAGGCCTTTGGCATCTACCGGACGGATCCGGCTTTGCTGGGAAGCGGACATGTGGCCTGCTGCGGTTCCCTTCTGGTGGGAAGCCGGGGGAATCTGGGCATGCTGCTGCTGATTTCGGACATGGACGGGATGATCCGTTCCCTGGAAAACGTCCGCAGCGAGCTTCTGCTGATTTTCGGTGTGGTGGCCCTGCTGGCTGTCCTTGCCGTTGTGCTCTTTTCCCACATTCTGACCCGGCCCCTTACCTCCCTGACGGAAGCCATACGCAGCATGGGCCGGGGGGACTTCTCCGCCCGGGCACCGGTCAGAGGACTGGGTGAAATCAGAAGACTGGCGGAAAATTACAACGACATGGCAGAGAAGCTGGAGCATCTGGACCAGGACCGCAGCGCCTTTGTATCCAACGCAAGCCATGAGCTGAAAACCCCCATGGCCTCCATGAAGGTTCTCATTGAAAACATGATCTATCAGCCGGACATGCCCGAAGAGATCCGCACGGATTTTCTGCAGGGGGTCAACGAACAGATTGACCGGCTCTCCCATATCGTCACAGGCCTTCTGGAACTGACAAGGATGGACAGCCACCGCACTTCCCTGAACATGTGCGACGTGGACTTTTCCTCCCTTCTTTCAGATGCAGTCCGGCTCATGGAGCCCGCTGCTTCCACCCGCTCCCAGCACATAGAGTCCGTGATTACCCCCGGGCTTCAGGTATCCGGAGACCCGGACCGGCTCATGGAGATCGCCACCAACCTGATTGACAATGCCCTGAAGTATTCCTGGGACGGTGCCACGGTGCAGGTACGCCTCACCCAGAAGCAGAAGAAACTGTATTTCTCCGTGGAAGACAACGGTGTCGGCATTTCCCCGGATGACCAGAAACACATTTACGACCGTTTCTACCGTGTGGACAAGGCCCGGTCCCGGGACACGGGCGGCACAGGCCTCGGTCTGTCCATTGTCCGGCAGCTGGTCAGCATGCACGGCGGGGAAATCACCCTGGACAGCACACTGGGCAAGGGATCGGTTTTCACCGTCATCCTGCCCCTGAAAAACCGGAAGGAGGCGTAAGGTATGCGTCACCGCCGCTTTTTCCTTATCCTCTGTTTCCTGCTTTTCTGTTTTCTCCTCACGGGCTGTACCGTTTCCGGTTTTACCCCAAGGGACGCCCTTTCCACGCCTCTTGCAGGCAGTTCGGTTCCCGCAGCAGCCGACAGCCTCTACCGGGTGCAGGCGGAACCTGTGGCCCTGTATTTCCGTTACTATGACGAACCGTATCTTGCCTGTGAATGGCGCACCATCTCCCGGACCCAGTCCCAGAGTTATGAACAGGCCCTGCTGGATGCCCTTGTGGCAGGTCCCTCCGGCAGCATACCGGAACTGACACCTCTTTTTCCGCCGGGCACCCGGGTTCTGTCCACCACCGTCAACGGCCATATGCTCTATGTCACCCTCTCCAGGGAGATCATGGACACCTACATGGATGAACCCGCAGACTGGCAGGAATATGACGCCTGGTTCCGGGAATCGCCCCTGCGCCGCAGGCTCTGCATGCAGTCCATTGTGGCCACCATCACGGAAAACTGCGACATTGACCAGGTTCAGATCCTGGTGGAACAGACAGACAGCATCTCCGGCTCCCTCCGCCTGAGACAGAACTATTTTCTGGACGACAGCGAGGACAGCGTGCTGGCCGGCCCCATGGTGCGGGATTCCAGCCTGCTGCTGGGGGTGGACAACAGCATTTCCTACATCCTCCAGCTTTTTTCCGAGCACAACTGGGCCAGCCTGTACCGTTTCCTGGCATCCTCCGACGGCCAGAGACCCGAGTACGAAGAGGCGGTAAGGCGTCTTGAGGCCCTTCCCAGCCCGGTTCAGTTCTCTGTATCCCCCGCCACCCTCTCCCTGGACGGGCAGCGCGCCACCCTGCAGGTGCATACAGCTGCTGCAGGAAGCAGCCTTTCCTCCGGCGGAAGGGACCGGATCATCCATCTGAACCGGGAAAACGGGTTCTGGCGCATTGCCCTTGCGCAGCTGGAGCATCTGATGGAGGTGAGTCCGTGAAACGTGTCCTTGCGGGGCTTGTCTGTATACTTATGCTGTTAAGCGGCTGCAGCAGGAGCGTTCCCATAACTTCCCTGTCCGCAGACCCCGTCTTTCCCGCTCCCTCCGTACCCTACAGCGCCCCTGAGGGTGTGGAAGACCTGCAGTATACCAGCACCTGGCCCCTTTTCCTTCCCTCCCCTGACGGCAGCAGGCTTCTTTCCGATTCCGCCTCCTTTTCCCTGGAGCATGGCGCCAGCCCTGTCCGGCCCGTGCTCTCTGCCCTGTTTGCAGCCGGGGAAACCGAACGCCACCTTTCTCTGGGCGGACGGGCCAGACTTTCCCTTTCCAGCCGTTATCCGGTGGAAACAGGAGGTGGCGTATGTACCATTCAGCTGGACACATCCATCCTGGCCCTGTCCGAATCCGACCTGTATACCGCCGCGCTGGCAGCAGCTGCCACACTGGAAAACCTCCAGGGAATACGCTATGTCAACATGCTGGTCAACGAAAGGGCCGTGGGACTTGACCTGACCGGGAATCTGCCCCTGGGTTCCGTCACCCGGCATCCGGATGTGGAACTGTCGGTGCTCTTTAACCAGATGATGGCCCGCAAAACCCCTCTGGGAACAGACGCATCCCACATGCCCCTGAGCAGTGCCGCCACGCTGTATTTTCCCCTGCCGGATTTCAGCGGTTTCCTGGCGGAGGTACAGACCCTGACCTTTCCCGGCCAGACCCCTCAGCAGCTGGCGCTGGGCCTGATCCGGGCCCTGTCCGCAGGGCCCCAGGGCAGTCACATGGCAGACATGCCCGACCTTGCTTCCCTGCTTGCGTCGGATCCGGAGGTTTCGGACCTGCCCGGCGGCGGAAGGCTGCTGACCATCCGCCTTACATCGGATGCCTTCCAGCAGATCCTTGAAAAGGATATGGATCCTGTCTGCCTCATGGCCTGCATGGTCTATACCCTGACCACCTTCATCCCCTCCGTGGGTGCCGTACGCTTCTTTACAGGGCCCACCCTGGTGACGGAAGCTGACGGTGGGAACCTAGATCTTGGCATTCTGCGCTTTGAAGACGGCCTGCAGAGACGGCACCAGTATACCGGTGCCCTGAAATCCCTCTCCTCCATCTATCTCATCCGGGACAGACAGCTCACCGAGGTGGTCCGGGCCGTGCCTGCCACATCCGCTGTTTCTCCGGCCGCTCTCTTTTCCCTTCTGTGTGCAGGCCCCACAGGACCTGAGACAGATGACGGCATCTCCGGAATCTTCCCGGAGAGCATTCCCATGGACGGATCTGATCTGCTGGGCATAAGCACAAAGGAGGACACCCTTCTTCTGAATCTGTCCGGCCGCTGCAGGGATGTAATCCGGCAGGCGGGGGACCAGCAGCTCACCGCCTATGCCCTGGTGCTGACCTTCGGGGAGTTCTTCGGGGTTAACCATGTCCGCTTTTTCTTTGACAGCTCCGTCCCGGATACCCTGGACAGCAGGATCTGCTGGGGCGGGGACTTCATGCTCAATCATGCCCTTGTAAAAGACAGCAGGAGGTGAAACCTTGACCACACGGCATCTTCCTCCCTGGCTCCGCCTGACCTGGTGGTGCCTGTTCCTACCGGCTCTGGTTTTTGTTTTCACGCCGTACAAACTGCTCCAGTTTCTCGGCCTTTATATGCTCAGTCTGCTTCTTCCCTATATTCTTCTCTCCGGGCTTCATCCTCTCATTCCCGGCTGGGAGACAGCCTATCACGGCCTGTGGCCGGCGGCCCGGTGTCTGCGGCTCCGCCCTTCCGGAAGGGTCTGTATTGAGGAAAATCTCCTGAAAGGCCCGGTTTACCTGACCGGAACCGTCATCTTCCCCTCCGGCACCTGTTCCATGTCCCGGCTGCGGTCCCTGCCCTCCGGTGCCCTTCTGGCCTCCGCCATCTGTGCCACAAAAGACATATCCCCGGATCCCGGTGTCCTCCTTTCCCTTCTGCCTGAGACAGGGGTGAATCCGGAAACCTTCCGTACCCAGTTTCCCGTACTGGACACCGTCCGTTTCAAAGGGCAGGAAGGCCTTATTGTCCGGGACGGACCGGGACGGCGCGCCTACTTTCTTCTGACAGGTCTGGATGACGGCAGCCTGATCCGGTTTCTGGCGGAGACCGCCAGGATTCAGGACGGCGGGGAAACCCGCCTCATGCAGCAGAAGGATCTGGATTTCCTGCTGGACCTTCCCAGGGATACCCTGCTCTACCTGACAGCTTCCCTTCAGGATGGCCGCCTGACCGGTCTGACCTTCCTTGGAGGACTCATGATCCGGAAAAACCAGGATTACAGGGAGGATGTCCTTTCAGACATCCAGGCCCTCTCGGAAAAAGGCAGGGAAGTATTTACCCAGCGTCCGGTTTCCGGAGACGGCGGTGCCCTTCTTCCTCCCTCCCCGGTTCCCTGTCACGCTGCAGAGGACTGCCTTATGCTCCGGCAGACCGGTCCGGGGGCGGCAGGCCTGCTGGAAGCCTGCTCAGAGGAGGCGTACTTCTGTTCCTTCTCCCTGTTCCTGTTTCTCTTAAGCGGCCTGATGTTTATCATGATCTCCGTGTACACCTTTTTGTCCAATCTGCACATGTCTGCAGGGCTGCTCATCATGCTGGTTGCCTCCGGCTATCTCATCTTCAACGGCCGCAGGCAGACTTTTGCCCCGGCTGTCTCCCAGCGGCTCCTGGCTGCCTTCTTTCTGGTGTTTTTCCTCAATATAGTTCTCTCCCTTGTCCTGATTCAGGACAGAGGCGGAACCCCGGCCCTGCTGCACGGCCTCTCCCTGGGGCTTGTGCTGTCCCTGCTGCCGCCCTGCATTTTCCGCCGCCTGAATCCGCGGAACAGAACCTTTCTCCTCTGTGCCGCTGTGATCTTTGTTTTCTTTGCATTGACTGCCCTTCTCTCATCCGGTCTGACAGGCCTCTTCCTGATTCTTTTAAATGCCTGTACCCTGCTGTGCCTTGTATTGCTGCTGGACCGGAAGTAAAGAAAAAACCTGACGATCTGTCAATGTCAATAAGTTAAGCCAAAGTGTAGATGTGTGGAATTCTATTACATTGGCT
>CAMOVR010000092.1 GCA_946627565.1 uncultured Clostridia bacterium | reverse complement strand
CCCCTGATTCAAAGTCGACGCATGTCTACATTAGACAGTATCACGACTTTGTAATTTGCAGAAATATGCACCATCATGCATAAAGAAACGCGCGCCATTCGCACTGTCGAGGTCAGGGGTTCGACTCCCCTATGCTCCACCAGATTACGAAATGTCGAACCCGGAAGCATTGGTGGACGGTTCACACTTCGGATAAGCATGAAGGGCTTTTCCTTTTTTAGAACATTCAAAACAGATGGTTGATTATATGACTTTGAAGGGATATACTACGTATATACGACGAGTAAAGAAGGTGGAAGCATGGAAGTACAGGTCAGGGAATGGGGAAACAGCCAGGGAATCCGTTTCCCGAAAGCGGTCCTTCAGGAAGCAGGGATTGATATAAATGATAAGCTGACACTGAAGGTGGAGGATGGGAAAATCATATTATTCAAGTCTTTTCAGCACAGAACTCTGGAAGAGCGTATCCGGGATTCCGGATGTGAACTGAGCGGGATCGGTGAGCTTGACTGGGGTGAACCCCAGGGAAAAGAGGTCTGGTAAATGATAAGGGCAGAGCAGGGAGATATCCTGCGTATCAGCGGAATCAACTGGCCTGTGATTGTTGTCAGCAACAATCATTTCAATCAGATCGGTGAGGCAATCGTTTGCCCGATCCTGAGCAATATCACGCAGAATGCGGTTCATCTGCCGATCCGCGTTTTCACTTCTGCCGGGGAGCTTCAGGGACATATTGCCTGCGAGCATTTACGCCATGTGGATCTGAACGTAAGGAGATATTCGAGGCTGACTTCGCTGCAGCTGACCGACTATCTGGACATTTCTGATACATTGATCGCACTGTTCGATTTCCGGTAGATTTCAGGCAACGATTATAACTCGGGAGGGAAGCATCCTATGATCAGGGAAATGCATCGGGAGGAAATTCCCGAATGCGTACGGGTCATCCGGCGCAGCCATCAGACGGTTGCGGATGAATTCGGCTTTACTCCGGAAAATGCGCAGAGGTATGTGGCCTTTGCGACGGACGAAAAACGCCTGCTCTGGCACATAGATCACGAAAAACGCCTGATGTTTCTGGAGGAACAGGATGGTATCGTTCGCGGATATTATTCGTTATTACTGAAACAGAACGGCGAATGCGAACTAGGAAATCTGTCAGTCCTGCCGGAATACAGGCATCACGGAATCGGGACTGCGCTGCTTGCTCATGCCATAGATACCGCCCTGAAGGAAAACTGTAGCATCATGCAACTAAGCATTGTTGAAGAAAACACAATCCTCCGGAAATGGTATGAACAGAACGGAGCCGTTCATACCGGTACAAAAAAGTTTGATTTCTTTCCGTTCACCTGCGGGTATATGAAGATTCATCTGAACTGACTGGCATTGATTTAGTTTTGTGGTTCACTGTGTTCGACACTTTCGTAAACAGCTCCACCACCCAGCAACCCTAATCTTGATCCGGGATATTTCCTGTTTCCTGATAATCGCTGAAAATAACTCGACGCCCAGCGCTTTAACACTGCATCTTCAGCACTACTATACGGAATCAGCTGGAAAGCTCCCATCAAGTCCGCAGGTACCGTTGCAAAATCCATCATGGAAACAGATGGGATCAGCACTTTCTTGGCTCCACTGTCCAGACAGCATTGTAATGTGTTAGCCAACTCATCCACCTTGATCATGGTGCCGCTGATGCTGATTTCACCGAGCACAGCAAGACTGCCAAGTGTAGGATGGCCCAGAGCAATAGAACACAGGGCGATTAAACTGGGAAGCGCCAGTTTCCCAGTGATGCCAATACCCTGCAGATCCTGATAGTTGATGATGTAGTCCTTCGTAGTGGTGCTGATACTGCCACTGATCGTTCAGCCATGGGTCCAGCAGTTCTTCTGAATCTACAGCGACGATCTCCGACTCGTAGTCGTTGTAACAAACCATGACATAGTAGTCTCTGCCCTTATATTGCACGGTCAATTCCACACAATACTCATAGCTCACCGGTGGCGGCGTAATACGATTTGAATCCAAAATTAACCTCGATCAATTTCATTCTTTCCATGTGGTTGAAGGGGCCTCCTATCTTATTTTGGTGTTGGGTTCGCTGGGCTTTTTCTATCTGCGGTCGTCTTGCTCCAAATCGAACGACAACTCGGAAGAATTAAAGTCTGTACATGCCCATTCCCATTGTTTGATTCTTTTTTCAAACTTAGCATTCTGCAGAGGATCCTGTTTATGCAGGTCCACTGGGCCGGACAGCCCATCATATCTTGTGTCAGAATAATATCAAATGATGCATCATATGTATTCGCTGTGTGCAGTGTGCAGGTCGTGAAACTCATTTCTATATTAACAGTATATAGACAAAAAATACTATATTTATATATAGGGAATAAATATAGAAATGACTTGCATGACCTGCACGACCTGCACACGCTCCGGACCATTTTCAGCACCAGAATAATATCAAATGATGCATCAGATGTATTCACAGTGTGCAGGTCGTGAAACTCATTTCTATATTAACAGTATATAGACAAAAAATACTATATTTATATATAGGGAATAAATATAGAAATGACTTGCATGACCTGCATGACCTGCACACGCGGTATATCAGATGGGTATTACACACTGGATGAACCCCTGCCACTATCGGATGGAGGGGCCAGCAGCCCTTCTTTATATGGATGGCCACCTGATAAACGACTGATGACTCAAAAGTCGTCTTCATCCAGAGGGGCCGCATCGGTAAACTTGTTCTTCAGCTGCAGATAGTATTTCCTGACTGAATCGTACCTCTCCAGTCCCTGGGCGGTGATTGGGTGGTGTGATCTGTTATTCCTGGGTTTCGTTTTGTAATTTCGCAAACCAGTTGTCTGGGGATGTATGAGCCTTAAATGTCGACCAAGTATATATTCGTCATATCTTTCAGTTCATCTGATGGCAGCGCATCAGTTGTCTGCAAACTGTCACCAATCCAATATCCGATGAACGGTTCTTCCCCAATCGGAGCATATGCCAGCAATAACGGCAGCGGATTCACCAGATGCCCTTTACGCTGCTGTGCTGTCTCTCTGTCGAGATATTCGCCTTTTGTTTCATTGACTATATACCGAAAATCAATCAGCTTCCGTTCAAAAAGCCCACGGAATGGGTCTTTAAAGTCTATATGATACGAGTTGCTTTCATTATTTTTGGTCTCAAGGATATATTCAATCTCTCTTCTGAGCGAATATGCTGTCTGGGCAAAAATAGGAGTGATGTCATGGTAGTTATCTTCCACATAATCAAAAAGATAACCTGGTTGATTCCATTTTCGGTACTCATTGATTAATTGGGCAACAGTTGAATTACCACGGTCATATTTTGGGCTATCTCATCACCCAGATAAATAATCCGCTGCCCACGCCATTCCTTGTTCAGCAATGTACAAAACGCTCTGAGACCCATGCAGTCATACCAAACCGTTTCATACAGCTTGCATCTTGAATCATCAAAATCTACGCACTGGATAAACTCACGTCGATCCATATTAACCCAAGAATAATATATGCCCATTATGTTACCTCAAAAGACTTATTCCGCAATTCGTTCAATCCAGAACTATGCCAACATCTTATATTCGTGGATCATAAGATCAGATGATCCATCTCAAAAACCAAGCCCTATATCACTTCCAGAAAACCGTCCCAGAGATGACTGATGAATCAGAAGTCGTCATCATCCAGAGGGGCGGCATTCGTATACTTGTTCTTCAGCTGCAGATAGTATTCCTTGACTGAATCGTACCTTCCCCACAGCGTGGGGTCCTTTTCTCTGTCCAGCAGATACGGAATGAATAGACTCTGGGCATCCTGTGAATACAGATCTGCTGTGCAGACTGTGGCAACTATGGAGGGGGAACCGCTGGCGTCCTTCAGGACGTGATCCATGCTCCCATCTTTCAGGAGTCCCAGTTCAGCGTAATCCGGCGGAAGTGTCCACACACTGAAGTCATCCTTGAACACATAGTGCCATTCTCTTTTTCCTGCGTCTGCAAATTTTGGATCTGGGGCCGTCACAAATACAATGCCAGGTATATTGGCGCTCCACATCAGGCAGGAAAGGACTGCCGACCGATCTATATTCTGCATCATGCTCATTGCGGTGAATAACCCATGCGCCCTGTATCTGCGTATGGTGTCGATATAGTAGATGGTATAGCGCAGTTTAGGGCATGCTGTCAGAAGAAAAGACAGCATGTTTTTCCTGTCATCACCTGAAGAGAAAAGGTCTTTAAGCAAAGGCAGGAAAATGAAGCGTTCCACACGTGAACGATCAAATGACCAGAGAATCCGCAGCGCATTCTCCTGGACGGGGGATGCGGGATCCCTGAGCGACTTTCCAAGCCGCATCAGGATTTCATCCGACTGCCTGGAATAGTAATCGGCGAAAAGGTACTCCTGTATGGAGTGGTGGAGAAACGAGTATGTGTGATCATCCTCCCGCATGAGACACGTGCTGGAAACTGCATCAAAGAGAAAATTCTGCGGGTTCATCTCCTCATGCGCCATGGCTTTCGTACTGTTCATGCGGCCCAGGTACAGATCCACATCCCGAAGAGTAAAGGAGAAATCACCCTTGCGGTAAGACCTGGCTGCGAATTCCCGTATAACCTCCGCAAATTCCGAGGAGGACTTGGTGCTGCGGAAGACTCGCTCATATCCTTTGGAAAGATCATGAAAGTGAATGAGCAGATCGCATACCTGCTGGTAGAAGATATGCAGGGAGTCAGGAATCGTACCATTTTTTAGATAGTACATGAACATGAGTGTCAGGAGCATGGGATTGGTCACGTATTCGAGATACGGATCGTATATCTGCTCCAGTAGCTGGATAAAGCTTTCTTTCTGCTCTTTCCCTGCCTGAAGATTACTTATCAGGTCAGTGGCCTGTTCAAGGGAGAACGGCGCAAGGTATGCCGTCTGAAAATGCTGCATCTGTTCAACAGAGGAAAAAGGCCGGGAGAAAAGAACGACCTGATTCTTCGGATACTGATCAGTCAGAAGCTCAATCTGCCGGACAGCAGCCCCTATATCCTGCGCAGGCACTTCATCCAGCCCATCAAGCAGGATCTGACAGCAGCCCTGTTCCAGCAATCCCGTGACAACTGCCGCGTCCATGGAAGCATCATATCGATGGAAACTTTCAACAAGAAGTTCGAAAAGAGATTCTTTTACCAGGCCAAAGTCCCGGAGATATACGATGACGGGCAGAGCTTTTTCCTTGCCGGGATACCGCAGGCCATCCAGAATCAGATGCTGAACAAAGGATGATTTCCCGGATCCGCTTGTACCGAGAACAAGCAGACGGGGTGAAAGGGTTTTCAGATCGGCCAGGGTCGCGTCCTGGATTTCCTGCTTCATATCCACAGACACTATTGTGCTGCATACATAATATTCCTCAAAATCACGCTCTTCACCATGGTAAAAGAGCGTTTTATTTTTGGAGTATTTCTCCAGTACCCGGTTGACATATACCGGAAACACAGTTGTCTGTGACAGTTCGATGTACTCGGATGCAATGATATCAGCAGCTTCTCCGCAGCCATGCGCAATTGCCTTCAGCTGACGTGCCAGGGCGATACAGAATGTGACAGGATCCGGGGCCTTTCCATACAGAGGGATCTGCAGCTGTGAGAATAGATTCGCGAGTGGGACGAGATTGAGGAAAGGTGCAAATGTTTTCGAAAAGTGCTCTTCATCCAGCTTCTTTTCGATGGCTGCCCACTGCGTTTTGGTAAGTGACCGCTGCCCCATATACCGCTTGCGGTTGTTGTCATTTGAAAACCCCATGAATTCTTTGTCTATGTCATTTCCCAGTGCGGTATCAAGAAGCAGCTCGGCACAATCCGCCTGACTGTTGAGGCTCCTGAACACATTGATTCCCTTATCTTTATCGTACAGCACGTGGCATAACTCACTGAAATTCATTCGAAACCTCCGTTGGTGCGGTCTGTCTGACAAATTGGCACATAGCTGTCTGAGGGTCTGGCGGATTGTCCGCTTTTCTGTCCCATAAACCGCACCGGATTGGGCATACCCATTTGCTAGAATGATAGCAGAAAGTCTACTCCAAAAAGGAGCAGATTACAAATTCATTGGTGCTGCTGTTTCAGAGCCCGGTCGCTCCGGCATCTGATAGGCTGAATCGGCAGCACAGCTCGCAGCCTTTGTCAGAGGGGTGCCGCACATTGGGGAAAGAAGACCATGCCAGTCAGGAATGGTTTTCCAAATGCATGAAAGGAGAAGAACAATGTCAGAAGCCAAAACGAGTCCTACGTATGTCAATGATGAGAAGAATGTACTCAGCAGTACGGAAAAGACCTACTATCTGCCCAATGATCCCAGCCATACCCCGATTCCTCAGGCCATGTACCAGGAGGTAATGCGGGAGGTCTGGCGGCTCCGGAAACAGTACCAGCGGTGTGGGGAATGCGGCGCAGGACCGAATTTTGTTTGTGTCGCAGAATGCAACGGATGTGCTTACCGCCGCTATCCCTATGGGAAAGTCTCCTATGAGGAAATGGAGGACTGGCTCCTGGAAAGCGAAAATGCCGACAGTGATGCTATGGGATGGGGACTGCCTGACGCCTGTGGCAGCGTCTCTGGAAGTGCAGCCAGAAATCTGGCAGCCCTTGAGGATGATTCCGATTTCCTGTCCGGCATGACAGGCAAGAGCGGCTGCTCTGCGGAGAGTATTGCCGTAGAGCATATCTACCGCGAAGAGCTGGAGAAAGAAATCGAAACCATGAAGCCTCAGGAGCAGGTCGCTATGCGGTCTGATGTGCTGAACGGAGCACATGCTTCCAACCGCGATCTGGCCAGAATGATTACCAGTGAGACAGGTAAACCCTACAGCCATGTGGCAGCCGCCAAGTGCCGCAGGAGTGCTGCAGAAAAGCTGGCCAGATCAATGGGATACCAGATTGACTCCGCCAGGCATCGGATCGACATGCAGTAACCGGCCTCCTGGCCTGATATAACACAATCTGCTTTCCGGATGATCCGAAAGCAGCCCGGTTCTCTCCTATTATACAACACATATGATGCAGTGAGCCGACTGCCTGTCCTGAACCCAGGTATTCTGATATGCCCTCAGAAGTACCTTGGATTGGCATATGTAATTGAATATCATTGTAAAAAAGAAAAAATATTTCATTTTTGTTTCCAATTCGATCATTTTTGTCCTGTGATAAGTGAAGGGGCTGAAAATTCCTGCAGAGATGCCTCCAGTGAAATCTGCACTCTCCCGTGGATGAACCGGAAGCGTCTGTTTTCAGGAACTGACCCCCAAACGCAGACATGTACCATGAAAGGAGGAAAATCATTGACAAAAATGTCGACTTTGTCCGAAGCAATCGCCGAACTCAGAAGATGCGGTGACTCCCTGGTTGAAATCAGCCACAGCCTCCAGATGCTCTTTCATGAAAATGATGAGCCTACTGCGCCTGACGGCCAGACTGCGGAGAAGACGACCCGCAACCAGGAGACGCAGACCAAGGCAAAAGGAGGGAAGAAAGCCGGAGCGGATCAGGCAGAGACCCAGAAGGCTGTACCCGCCCAGGCAGACTCCCAGCCTGTGGAACCTGCGCAGCCTGCAGTTACCCTTGAACAGGTCAGGACTGTGCTTGCAGAAAAATCCATTGCGGGACACCGGGCGGAGGTGCAGGCTCTGATCCATGCGTGCGGAGCGGAAAAACTCAGTGCCGTGGATCCCCAGATGTACGCAGACCTGCTGGAGAAAGCTGAGGTGTTGTGATGCCCGAACATGCACTCCTTTCTGCATCTTCAGCCAGCCGGTGGAGGAACTGTCCGCCGAGCGCCAGGCTGGAGCAGCAGCTTGAGAGTCGTGTTTCTGACGCGGCCTCTGAAGGTACCGCAGCCTATGCCCTTGCAGAGCATAAGCTGCGCCGTGCAATCAATCTTGATGCCATTCGTCCTTCTTCGTCCTATGAGACGCCCGAGATGGAGGAATACACGGATGGATACGCCGCCTTTGTTCTGGATCTCCTGTCGGAGGCAAGAAAGACGTGTCCGGATGCTCTTCTGCTGATTGAACAGCGGCTGGATTTCTCTGCCCGGGTTCCTCAGGGATTCGGCACCGGAGATGCATTGATTGTTGCTGACGACACACTGCATATTATCGATCTGAAATATGGTCAGGGGATCCAGGTTCAGGCGGATCATAATCCGCAGATGATGCTCCATGCCCTGGGAGCACTGAACCTCTTCGGCGGTCTGTATGACATTCAGACGGTGCATATGACGATCTACCAGCCCGCAAAGAGAATATCTCCACCTGGAAGATTTCCGCAGCGGAGCTGACAGAATGGGCAGAAAAGACCCTCAGGCCGGTGGCTGATCTGGCCTATGAAGGAAAGGGAGAGCTGAAGCCCGGTCCGTGGTGCACCTTCTGCAGGGCATCAGGAAAATGCAGGGCAAGAACTGAGGCAAATCCGGAAATGGCCCGGCTGGTATTTGCCAAACCTCCCCTGCTGACGGATGAGGAGGTTACAGGACTCCTGGGCAGGCTGGATGACCTGATCCGGTGGGCAGAGGATCTGAAGAACTATGCACTTGACCAGGCCCTGCGCGGAAAACAGTGGCCGGGGTGGAAGCTTGTGGCTGGACGCACCGTGCGCAGGTACACGGATGAAGCAGCTGCCGCAGCTGCGGGCTGTAAAGACATTTATCACAGCTCTCTCCGCTCCGTTGCAAAGCGTGAAAAGCTTATGGGAAAGAAGACCTTTGCTGAGATACTCGGCAAATTTGTATACAAACTGTCCCAAAACTGACACTGGCGCCTGAGGCAGACAAACGCCCGGCTGTTACCGGTGCAGTAGATGATTTTGAGAACGATAAGAATGACTGATGTCAAGGAGGAAAAAGAAAAATATGGCAAAGCAGATCAATACCAAGGTTGTTACGAATACAGTACGTCTTTCCTACGCGAATGTCTGGGAGCCGAAAGCCCCTCTGAGCGGCGGCGATGCCCGCTATTCCTGTTCCCTGATCATCCCTAAGAGCGATACGGAAACCGTGGATGCCATCCGGCGCGCAATCGACTGTGCACTGCAGGAAGGCATCGGCAAGTTCGGCGGCAAGATGCCCAGCAGGAATCAGCTGAAGCTTCCCCTGCGTGACGGAGACCAGGAACGCGATGACGAAGCATACAGGGACAGCTGGTTTATCAATGCCAACAGCAGGACTGCACCGCAGATCGTTGACCGTCATGTGCAGCCCATCATCGACCACAGCGAAGTGTACAGCGGCGTATATGCCAGGGTCTCTCTCAGTTTCTACGCATTCTCCGCAAACGGCAATAAGGGCGTCGCCTGCGGCCTGGGAAACATCCAGAAGATCAGCAACGGCGAACCGCTGGGTGGACACAGCAATGCCAGCAACGATTTCGAGTCGTTGGATGATAGCACGGATGAATTCCTGAGCTGACCGCTGCCGGGAGGGATGGTGGTGGCCGTATCCGCCTCCCCTTCCTGCCCCTTTCTCACTGCGGAGGTGCATATGTGGAAAGTATAAGCATTGATATTGAAACGTTCAGCAGTGTGAATCTGGCCAAATGCGGTGTCTATAAGTACGCAGAGTCACCGGACTTCCAGGTGCTGCTCTTCGGATATGCTCTGGACGGCGGGCATGTACAGGTTGTGGACCTGGCATCGGGGGAACGCATTCCGGAGAAGGTTCTGACGGCACTGTCTGACGACAGTGTCACGAAATGGGCTTTTAACGCCAATTTTGAACGGGTTTGCCTGTCCAGGTATCTACGTGATCTGGGCTGTCTGTCCGGCGGTCTGCATCAGAATGCGGCGGACACCGGCATGTTCCTGGACCCCGGGAGCTGGCGCTGCACCATGGTATGGTCAGCATACCTGGGAATGCCGCATTCCCTGGTGGATGTGGGGGAAGTGCTGGACCTGGACAAAAAGAAGATGACGGAGGGAAAGGATCTGATCCGGTATTTCTGTCAGCCGTGTGCACCGGGCAAAACCAATGGTGGACGCACCAGGAATCTGCCGTCCCATGACAGACTGAAGTGGGAAACCTTCAAGGACTACAACCGGCGAGATGTGGAAACGGAGATGGCGATCCAAAGCAGACTGCGGAACTATCCTGTGCCGGAGCAGGTATGGGATCAGTATCATCAGGATCAGGAGATCAACGACCGGGGCATCGCACTTGATATGGTTCTGGTGGAAAATGCAATACAGATCGACAGCCTGTCAAGGAGCGAACTGTCGAATGCCATCCAGTCAGCTACGGATCTTGAAAACCCCAACAGCGTACAGCAGATGAAAGCCTGGCTTGAAGATAACGGCCTGAAAACCGATACCCTGGGCAAAAAACAGGTTTCCCAGCTGATGCAGGACTGTACACCTGAAGTGAAGGAAGTCCTTCTTCTCCGCCAGCAGCTGGCGAAAAGCAGCGTGAAAAAGTACATCGCCATGAAAAATGCGGTGTGCTCTGACGGCCGTGCCAGGGGGATGTTCCTGTTTTACGGTGCAAATCGGACTGGCCGGTTCGCCGGGCGACTGATCCAGCTGCAGAATCTGCCCCAGAATCATCTCCCGGACCTGGATGCCGCCAGAAAACTGGTACGGTCCGGAGATGCTGAAGGACTGAAGCTGCTCTATGACAATGTGCCGGATACCCTGTCCCAGCTCATCCGCACAGCTTTCGTGCCGAAGGAAGGCTGCAAGTTCATTGTCAGCGACTTCGCGGCCATCGAGGCCAGGGTGATTGCCTGGCTGGCAGGGGAAACCTGGAGACAGAAGGTTTTCAGAGACAACGGTGATATCTACTGTGCCTCCGCATCCGCCATGTTTCATGTGCCTGTTGTAAAGCACGGCGTGAACGGCCATCTGCGCCAGAAAGGCAAGATTGCGGAACTGGCCCTTGGGTATGGCGGCAGCACCGGAGCTCTGAAAGCCATGGGTGCCCTGGAAATGGGCCTTAAGGAGGAGGAACTCCTGCCGCTGGTTACCGCCTGGAGAGAGTCAAATGCAAACATCGTAAATCTGTGGTGGGATGTTGATAGTGCAGCAAAGGAAGCCCTTGAACTGAAAACCTCTGTGGAGCTTGGCTGCCTCACCTTCACCTGCAGAAGCGGCATGCTCTTTATCACCCTGCCTTCCGGGCGGAGCCTCAGCTATGTGAAGCCGCAGCTGGGAACCAATCAGTTCGGCGGTGAGTGCATAACGTATATGGGAATTGGTGCCACGAAGAAATGGGAGCGGCTTGAAACCTACGGCCCCAAACTCGTGGAAAACATCGTACAGGGAATCAGCAGGGACATTCTCTGTTATGCCATGGCAACGCTCCGGGACACCCGGATCGTAGCACACGTACATGATGAACTGATCATCGAATGCGGGAGGGATATGCCCCTGGAAAACATCTGCAGACAGATGGGCAGAACACCTCCCTGGGCGCCCGGGCTTCTGCTGCGGGCAGACGGATATGAAACAGACTATTACAGAAAGGATTGAAAACCGGGGACGTCCGGAACACAGGTGCTGCGCAGCGGCAATTTGCGTCCATCCTCTGCAGCATCTGACACGGAGGAGCACGGATCTCACAGCAATATCGCTGTTCTGTCTTGAGGGGGAGAAGACAAGCCTGTGTTCCATGGATTCCCTGGATCCAGGAGGAGCTAAAACATGTATTACACGGAAAATGATGGAATGTCCTACAACGGCCAGAAGCATCTGCGCCGGGTCGGTGAACACAGCATCGTTACCTGGTCGCGCCGGATTGATGGCGACCATCCCATAGAAGTCGAGGCCGGCGCCTGTGCCGGGGATGCCGGGCCCGGACAGGGAAATCCTCGGGTGTACCTGCGTATAAAGAATGCTGATGGGGCGAAACTTCACTGCAGGGTTCAGTATGTTTCCCCTGACAGCACAGCGGTTAAGGAAATTCAGCTTGCAGCAGGCGGGATTGATGGTCTGGCCAGCATCAAAGAAGCCCTGCGCTTTGCAATATCCATCCTGGAAATCCAGACAGAGAAGGCGGGATGAGATGCCGTTGATCATGGCGTATGCCAGTTGTACAGGGCAAAGCAGGAACACACTGTACCCGTATGCTGCTGCCGTAAGCAGTGAAGAGGATCTGAAACGGGTTGTCGGATATGACTACGTGACAGTTTTGTACAAAGACGGTCATCGGTCGGCAGAAAACTTTCTCCGTTCCAATTGCCTGGCGATGGAGATTGACAATGACCACAGCGACAATCCGGCAGACTGGGTTACTCCGGAATCTGTGCTGGAGCGTTTCCCGGATGTTACAACAGCCTTTCACTTTTCCAGGAATCACCTGAAGGAAAAGAACGGCAAAGCGCCCCGCCCGAAATTCCATGTATTCTTTCAGATGAAAGAGATGACCGATCCGGATGCCTACCGTGACCTGAAGAAACGCGTGTATGCCTGTTTCCCGTACTTTGACAGCAGGGCACTGGATGCAGCCCGCTTCTTCTTCGGCACAAAAGATCCCCAGGTGATCTATCACCAGGGCACGATAACCCTTAACGAATGTCTGGACATGTATTATCCGGATGATGAGGAGGATGCCTTTGCCAGGCTTGATATGCCGGGATCGCGCAGGTCCATTCCGGAGGGAAGCCGGAATGCTACCCTGTCCCGCTATGCAGCCAGGGTGCTGAAGCGCCTGGGAGAGACCGAAGAGGCACGGATCCTCTTCCAGGCCAGGGCATCTGACTGCAATCCGCCCCTGGATGACAAAGAGCTGGAATCCATCTGGCACAGCGCATTGGGATTCTTCAGGCGGATCTCAGCCCAGCCCGGATATGTGGCGCCAGATGAGTTCGGCAGCAGCCCGAAGGAGTATCGCTACAGACCTGTTGACGAAACCGATGTTGCAGAGGCAAAGGTTCTAGCGGAGACCTTCGGGGATACCCTCCGGTTTTCACCGGCAACAGGTTATCTTGTATACAACGGGAAAATATGGGAGGAAAACGATTCCCTGGCCCGCTCGCTGATGCATAAGCTCACGGAAATGCAGATGGAAGAAGCGAAGAAAGGAATGGCTGCCGGGGAGAACAAGATGGAAAAAAGCAAAGCAAGTGTCCTGCTTGAGGAGCACTCGCTGAAAAAGGCAGTAGGTCTGATGAATGTGGAGCAGCTGAAAGCCAATATGGATTACCGGGATGCCAAAACGTATCTGGGGTGCGCCATCCATTACCGCTCATCCAGAGCGATCTCAGCTGTCCTTAAAGAGGTTGAACCGCTTGTTTTCATCCAGCCCCAGGACCTGGATGCGGACCCGTATCTCCTCAATACACCGGCAGGTGAATACGATCTCCGGCTTGGCATGGCTGGTGCGCTGCCGCACACGGCCGGACACTATATAACAAAGATAACCGCAGTCAGCCCCTCGGACAAGGGCAGGGATATCTGGGAGACCGCTCTGAATACCTTCTTCTGTGGTGACCGGGAACTGATGGACTACGTTCAGCTTGTTGCAGGGCTTATGGCGGTTGGGAAAGTGTTTGTGGAGGCGCTCATCATTGCATATGGTGATGGACGGAACGGCAAATCCACCTTTTGGAACACACTGGCACATGTGCTGGGCACCTACAGCGGCACCATAGCGGCCGATGCACTGACAACGGAATGCAAGAGGAATGTGCGGCCGGAACTGGCCGAAACAAAAGGCAAGCGCATGTTGATCGCCTCTGAGCTGGATGAAGGAGCGAGGCTGTCAACATCTATCGTCAAGCAGCTGTGCTCGACAGACAGCATCTCTGCGGAAAAGAAATTCAAGGCACCCTTTTCTTTTGTTCCCACACACACCACGGTGCTCTATACAAACTATCTGCCGAAAGTGGGGACTAAGGATACAGGCATCTGGAGAAGACTCATTGTCATTCCCTTTGATGCACGAATTGAGGGCAAGGGCGACATCAAGAATTATGCAGACTACCTGTTCCAGAATGCGGGCCCTGCCATCCTGGCCTGGATCATTGAAGGCGCCAGGAAAATCATTGCGATGAATTTCAGACTTCAGCTGCCTGAACGTGTGAAGAAGATCACAGACGCATACAGGGAAACCAACGACTGGTTCAAGCACTTTCTGGACGAGTGCTGCGAGAAGGGAGAAGAACTTCAGGAAAGATCCAGTGAACTGTACACGGCATATCGGACATACTGCATGGGATCGGGAGAATATGTCCGATCAACAACGGATTTCTACAGTACGTTGACAGGCGAAGGCTACAAGCGCATTAAGACATGCACAGGGATGATTATCCGGGGACTGGCGCTGCGCAGGACAGCCAGGGAAGATTTTCTGAGCTGATGCCGCATCAGGTTTGCTGTGAGCAGGACGTGAAGGTCTGATACCTGTTAGCTGTAT
>CAMOVR010000091.1 GCA_946627565.1 uncultured Clostridia bacterium | reverse complement strand
TGGACGAAGACATACGACAAAAACAACAGAGATGTATACGGGGACGGGGACAGCGATTACAGGAGCCCCTTCTGCGGAAGCGCCGTTGAAAGCATGGCGGTACCCGAGGGCGTGACGGCCATTCCCAGGCAGGCTTTCCGCGGGATGGCAGGGCTGAAAAGCGTGGAGATACCCGGCACGGTCACCGGGATCGGGAACTACGCGTTCTGCGGAAGCGGCATAACGGAGATCGAGCTGCCTGACAGCCTGAAGACTGTGGGAGCTGCGGCATTCAAGGACTGCACGGCGCTTTCTGCCATTTCTCTCCCGGACGGGGTCACGCTTCTGGACGCCTCGGTTTTCGAAGGGTGCACGGCGCTGACGGATGTGGAATTGCCTGAGACCATGACGAGGATCCTTGCCTACGCCTTCAACGGTTGTACAGCGCTTGAAACGATCCATCTGCCGGACAGCATCACTGAACTGTCCGCGGATATCTTCTGGAACTGCGGGAAGCTCAGGGAGATCAATTACCCTGCATCCTGGATAAAGACATACGACAAAAACAACAGAGATGTATACGGGGACGGGGACAGCGATTACAGAAGCCCCTTCCGCGGAAGCGCCGTTGAAAGCATGGCGGTACCCGAGGGTGTGACGGCCATTCCCAAGCAGGCCTTCCGGGGCATGAGCAGTCTGAAGGAAATCTCTCTTCCCGATACACTGACCAGCATCGGCAATTATGCTTTCCATGAAGCTTCCGGCCTGGTCTATGTTGATTTTCCTGAAAGCCTGACATCAATGGGAACCCACGCGTTTTCTGCGTCCGGACTGCCTACGCTGAATCTGCCTGTATCCCTGACGGAAATCGGCAGCGGCGCTTTCCAGAACTGCATTGGGCTGCGGAGCATCTATCTGAATTCGCTGCAGTCTGTTTCCGAAAACGCCTTTGACGGCTGTGCAGGTCTTGTAAGCATCAGACTCAACGAGCAGCTCGCATCCATCGGCAATGCATCCTTCGCCAACTGCATCAACCTGACTGCCCTGTATGTGCCCGCCAGTGTTGAAACCATTCAGAAGAATCCCTTCGGCAACTGTCCGAAGCTTACGCTCTATTGTTATTCGGGAAGCCCGGCGCACTATTATGCCGAAGGCAATGACATTCCCTTTGTGCTTCTGGATGCACATGAACACTCCTTCGAATCCGAAGCCGATACCGAAGCTACCTGCACCCGCAACGGGTCCCTCCTCATGACATGCTCCGTCTGTGGATATAACTATATTGAGCTGACAGAACCGCTTGGTCACCTGGAACCGGAAGATTTCACCGTAATTCAGGAAGCATCCTGTACCGAAGAAGGCCGCATGGGTAAAATCTGCGGGCGATGCGGGGAGATCCTGGAGGAAAAAACCATTCCTGCAGACGGACATCTCTTCGGCGACTGGATCACCGACAGGGAACCGGACGTCCTCACCGAAGGCCTCAGGCACCATGTCTGCACGGTCTGTACGTTCTCGGAAGAAGAAACCATCCCATGC
Organism: uncultured Clostridia bacterium; assembly: GCA_946627565.1. Taxonomy (GTDB): domain Bacteria; phylum Bacillota; class Clostridia; order Christensenellales; family Aristaeellaceae; genus UBA2943. The sequence goes on along the minus strand of CAMOVR010000091.1, from coordinate 12,971 downwards.
ACAGAGCTGACAGATGAAACAAAAGAAAACTACGGTGTCGCATCCTTCCGTGTGGTGGAAGCCGTCAGCGGGAATCCCATCGCCGGGGCCCGAATCACGGTCAAACTGAGCGAAGAAGAGTCCCTTGATATCACCACCGGGCAGGACGGCCGGGTGAAACAGCTGCTCCCGGTGGGCGCACTGCGCACATCCGTCTATGCCCCCGGCATGATGCTAAGGAACGTGAACGTCCAGATAACGTCCGGTGAATGCACGGTTCCGGATATCGGACTGAGCGCATCCAACACCCTTGATGCCAGGCTGACCGTCACGGAGATGACCCTTGACGAGATTGTTGCGGCCGGCATTGACACCGAGGACCCTGATAACCAGCATGTCTACAAATATGCTGTTGTGCTGGAGTTCTCACCGCGCATTGATATTCTCAATATTTCCTATTATGTCAACACGGAGGGCCCCCTGGCTCCTGCCTCATTCGACCCCGGCCTTTCTCCCAACTGGTACTCCGTCACTGACAATCCCGATTTCCCCTGTATCCCTGTTATGAAGCACGTGGATCCGGAAACGAAGGAGACCATTACGGTCTATCCGCTCTCCGAACAGTTCTTCCTGATCATCTACGGAGAAGTCCGCTGGCTCAAGGAAATGTTCGATGTTGAGCTGCTTGTGCTGAATAACTCTCTGACGGATACGCTGGAAAACTGTGTAGCAGAGCTCTCCCTTCCCGAAGGCCTCTCTCTTGCCGCCATGACGGAGGGTGAACAGGCCCTGTCCCAGCCTCTGGGCACCATTGCGGGCGGGGGCAGAAAGGCAGCCCACTGGTACATCCGCGGGGATGAGGAAGGGGACTATCATGTGTCAGCCCGGCTGACTGCCACACAGCAGCCCTTCGGGGAGACCATCGACCGGACCTATACCACGGAGGACAGCATCCACGTGTTTGCCGGCAGCGCCATGCACCTGACCTACTATGTGCCGGATGCAGCCTACTACGGGAAGGACTATGTGGTGCGCGCCGAACTGGAGAATGTGTCCGACAGGACCCTGTACAATGTGGGGCACCTTATCACCGGTATCCGTGAATTCAAGCTGACCCACTATTCCGACGGGTCCACTGTGGAGACCATGTATCTTGAAAAGGATCAGGTTGCCGACCATTTTGCCCGCGAGTTCAAACCGGGTGACAAACTCGAAATTAAGATGTCCATTCCCATCCTGTTTGAGTCCGAAATCATCCAGAACCAGCTGGATGAGATGAAAAAGAGCGTCCGGACCATGGAACTCATCAGCAAGGTTATAAATATCTATGACACCACAACCGAGGCCCTGGAAAATTATGACGAGTACCTTCAGACCCTCGGAGAAGCCGGGCTGGACGGTGATTCTGCGGACATTGGCTCCGAACTCAAAGCCTTCTACCACCTCGTGAAATTTGCCGGGGCGGTCCAGGAACATGAAGAAGAAACGCAAAAAGTATTCAATGCCTATGACGCTCTTTACAATCTTCTGGATTCAGTCCCAATCCGATTTGACCTGATCCGCTCACATGTGGAGGTCATGGAAGGCTCCACCACCGTGATCCCCACCAGTATTGTCACCTCCCATGAAAGCGGGACACCGTTGGTCATTGACCTGGAGAAGTACGCCACCAACTTCCTGACCGCCACTCTCGTCGACTTTGTGTCTGTGCCGGAAACCGGGGTGTGGCCCGTCGACTTTGTTGTGGATACACTTGTGGAGGCTGAAAAATCCCTTATTATCGACGAAGCTGAAGAATACCTTAAAGCTGTGGATGAACAGGTGAAGACGCTCCGGACCTATACGCCGGGAGATGATGTTATAGTCCGGGTCTGGACTGAATACGGGTCCGTCACTGTCGACCCTGTGGCAGGGGATAAGAAGACGGAGAACGGCGTTACGGAAATCAGAGGAGGATGCTACATTAACCTTACCCCGCACGGGAAGGAAGATACCGTCTACATTGATGTGGACGGAGACGTCCGGACAATCCGGGTGGAGCCAACACCGGCGCATACACACAGCGGCACATGGTATGTCGTATATTATGCCACGGAAGAAACCGACGGCCTGGAAGTCGAAGTGTGCAGTACATGCGGAAACCTGCTGGATGTCCGTACCACTCATTCCTGTGGCGATCACCATTTTTCTGAGTACAAAACCGTTCTTGAACCCACTTCAACCACCAGCGGCGTCCGGATCCGAATCTGTCAGGACTGCCATGTTCTGGAGTATGAGGTGATCCCCAGTACGACGGAGACAGGCCCGCATCTGAGTGCCGAAACAGTTTATATGAAAACCGGGGAAAAGGTCCGTGTGTTCCTGAACGGCCTGAGGGAAGATACGGAGGCAGCGGATCTGATATGGCAGAGCAGTGACGATACGGTCGTCAGCATCACAGATGGCGTCATTGAAAAGCTTGGAGAAGGCTGTGCCACCGTTACTGTTTCCCTCGGTGAAAACAGTGAAACGACATTCAGTCTGGAAGTCCTGGATGATGATCTTCCCTGCCTGTTCCTGCCCGCTGTTCTGGAAACCATAGATGAGGAAGCATGGCTCAATAACACTGCACTGCAGGCTGTTGTCGCCAAACACCCTGTAACCATAGGAAGCCGTGCCTTCGGGGACTGCCCGGATCTTAAGAAGATTCTTCTTCCCGCTGGATCCGTATACGGTGCAGACGCTTTCGAAGGCTCGGGTGAACTGACCGTCTATCTTCTGGATGAAGCCGATGTGGAAGAAGCCCAGGCATGCGGACTGAAGTATGTCTTGGATATCTCTTCCGGGGAAAAGTAAGTCAGTCCCCTTCAGTCTGAACCAATTGAAATTCCCTGCAGCCGGCTAAGGCTGCAGGGAATTTTCCTTCTGTCAGTAAGACGCTTTGATGTGCCGTTTTTCAGGGGTTTGAAGGACTGTGGCGCCAGTGAGTGCTGTCCATGGAAACTGCTGTGCCTGACTGGGCGGCCATCTTTTCGTCCACACTTCTCCCGAAGGGGGTATCCTCTAAAGAATGCCCATATGATCCGGTAATTCACCAGGTTCTGGTTCTTTATGTCGAAAATTCCGATAGACCATTGAGATGCATAAAATGCCACTCAAATTTACAATAGTCGTCTGAGCGAACGCTCATTTCCTTCCCATTGCCAATGCCGGCAGCAATGTGATGGATTTTCAGCCTGTTTCCAGGAAAGCAGCAGCGCACTGTCAGGACCAGAGCAGTATGATCAATTCGTACTCGTCTTGTTTTCTGATGCGCTTTGCAAATCGAGCAGCTTCTGCTTTCCGCTGCATTTCCACCGGTGCGCCTATACCAGTTTTATCAGTGTGTCGGACCAGGAAAATAAGCGACCAGGCACTGTTTCTTATGGAAAACGATTGAATAGCAAATGATATTTGTGAAGCCTTCGCTTTGCAAAGTGGCATAGTATTTTCTGGCTTGAACCTGTTTGATCCCCTCATCCCTCATGCGCTTGAACTCCTCGTCCGAGTCTGCCCACTTTGTTTCAATAAAGGCACCTATGGATAAATAGCGATTTGTGACCCGTATGTCTGTTCTTCCCGGTCCGGCTTCTCTTTCAGCCTGCGCTTCATAGTTTTTCGCACTGAACAGACCCAAAAGGAAATACTGATACGCATAATCATACTGATCACTGAAAACACGCATGTTATTCATGAGAATGTCACCCAGTGCCTTCTGGACAGCTTCTGCGTTATCCGGTTTCCAGAACGCATCCATAAACAGATTGATCTGGCTGGATGGCAGCTGACTGGTATAGGCCTTCATTATAACTGATGCAAGAACTTGTTTCACTTCCAGGTTTGGTACGCATAGCTTCTCCGGATCTTCAGCACTGTGTGTCAGATATCCTGTTTCCAGAAGCGCTGTCCATACATGATCTTCTGAACCTGTGATATTTTCGTAGGCTAATGTGTCAGAGACAGGCAGAGGAAGACTGGCACCTTCGTTTACAAGCATGGACAGCACCTGGATATTGCCGGGGTTTATCTCAAGCAAATTGGAAATCAACTCAAACGGCGTCTCAGCCGTATGAACCCAATAGGATTTTGGCTCCGGAATCCTGGTATCTGTTGCTGTCAACACACTTTTGACATAGCGGAGAATATCCCATGGATTGTAGATGTGCGCATTGCCGAAGTGATAACCGTCATACCATCTTCGCACCTGATCCATCAGTTCCGGGTGATTGGCGTCAGTAAGAATTCTTCTGACCTCTTCTTCGGTAAACCCGATACTTGTGGATCCTTCATTCTCTTTCACGGATAAAACAGGTATATGATTCAGGTCTGCGAAGGAACTGGCGTTTAAAAGATTGAGGCATCCGGTGAGAATGACTCTCTCGATCATTTCGTTTGTCTTGCAGACATTGGACAGCATCTTTTCCATGATGCTTTTGACATAAGGATAATGGGATGTGCCAAACGCCTTTGCCACGGGTACATCGTACTCATCCACAAGAATGATCACTTTCCTGCCGTACAGCTGATACAGGCATTCGGTAAGATCCAAGAGGCTGTCAGCAAGTCTTTCATCCGGCTGCTTTTCGTACAGGACATCCAGATAGCGCTGTTTCAGATAATGCCAGTCAGAAAACTCAATCACATCTTTCCTGTATACAGAGGCAGCATGGGAAAGCTGTGTTCTGAGGGATGCATGAACTTCTTTCAGAGAGCTTCCATACACATCTTTCAGAGAAAGAAAGATTACAGGATAGCGGTTCATGTGTGACGATACTATGTCTGAATCGTCCATGATCTTCAGACCGTCAAAGAGATGAGTTCCCTTGCGTGAAATATCCAGAAATGCCCGGCACATGGTCAGCCACATGGTTTTGCCGAAACGGCGGGGCCGGGTAATCAGAACACAACGGTCCCAGTGTGTAAGCATCTCCCGGAGCGTTTCTGTCTTGTCAACATAATAGCCGTACGCTTCGCGAATGCTGACGAAGCTATCCAAGCTGACCTGAATGTTCATCTCTCGCATTGGTTTATTTGCATCTCCTTTTTCAGCAAGGTGGATATCTTCAGTAAACATTGCCATATGGAATTATATTGTTTATAATAAACATACAGATATGTCGTGTTTCCTCAGGCCGTGGAGCCATCAGTGCCTGCGAGCAGCAGAAGAAGCTGGAAGAGGCTACAATGAAGCTTGAAAACTGCAAAGAGACTGACTCAGAGAGCATAGAGACAGAACGGTTGACGATGACCGTCGCCGAACTGGCTGATACTCTCCAAGTATCTCTACCTACAGCCTATACGATTGCCAGGAGTGACGGCTTCCCGGCGGTACGAATCGGGAAGCGAATGCTGATCAATCGCGCCAGGGTACAGGACTGGTTGGACAATCAGAACACAGATGGCTGAAGGGAGAGATAACAAGTGGCTAAAAAGAGGGCAAAAGCTTCCCGAAGGGCAAACGGTGAAGGCTCTATTACGCTGCGTAAAGACGGATACTGGGAAGGACGTGTAACGATAGAGGGAAAGCGTGTGAGCGTCTACGCAAAGACAAAAGAAGAATGCTGTACAAAAATGGCAGAAAAGATCCGTGAATGTAATTCGCGTAAATATGAAAAGGAGCTGCTGAGACCGGAAACGACGGTTGGTGATTGGTTCCCTGAATGGTTGATGATATTCAAGAAAAAGAAACTCCGTGCATCTACATACGCCAGGTATGAACTGGATATCAATGAACACATTATACCTGCCATAGGGGACATCAGGCTCTGTGAGCTGACGACAATGGATGTCCAGGGCCTGTATAACGCAGAGCTTGAAAGAGGGGCGGCGCCGAAGAGTGTAAAGAATCTTCACGGCGTAGTAACCGGCGGGCTTGGTAAGGCAGCCAAACTGAAGATGGTGGCATGCAATGTGGCGGAAGACTGCGAACTGCCTCCGGTCGACAAGAAAGAGATGCTGTGCTTGTCAGATGAACAGGCGGCTAGATTCTGGAACGGATGCACGGATTTTGAATCAGGCGATCTTCTCAGATTCCTGATGCTTACCGGAATGCGGCAGAGTGAAGGAATTGGATTCACCTGGGATGAAATCGACCTGGCTACAGGGAAAATTACCCTGAGTCATCAGTATGTACGCGGCCAGCATGCGGGTGAAGGATATCGATTTACGGGGCTGAAGAATCACTGCGCCAGAAGCTTTAAGGTACCCGGAACCGTGGTGGACTTTCTCAGGCGTGTTCAGGAGCAGCAGAATACAAGCAAACATTCTGACCGCAAATGGAGCAATCCTGATCAATTTGTATTTACAAAGAAAGACGGAACTCCATTTTCACGGACAACGGTTTACAAGGACTGCAAAAAAGTGGCAAAAATCATCGGCGTACCAAGACTGCGGGTGCACGATCTTCGCCATACGTTTGCTACACTGTCTCTGCAGCATGGCATGCAGATAAAAACTCTGTCACATATTCTCGGACATGCTACGGTTTCATTTACCATGGATTTGTACGGGCATGTTACAGACCGTATGCTGGATGAAGCGTCAGACTATATTGGCGAAATCATGGAGGTCTTTATGAAGTAATCCCGGAGAGACCTGGTCCGGTTTGAAATACCAAGCAAAACTGCATGACGATAACGGAATCGACTGACTTTGTGGTGGAAATGGCGTATAGAAAAATGGCAAATATAGTTAAAAACCCTTATTCCACAAGGAATAAGGGTTTTGATGAAAGCGGAGAAGCCGGGATTTGAACCCGGGCGCCGGTTACCCGGCCTACTCCCTTAGCAGGGGAGCCCCTTCGGCCACTTGGGTACTTCTCCAGGCCGGTGAACGGAGAGAGAGGGATTCGAACCCCCGGTGCGTTTCCGCATCACTGGTTTTCAAGACCAGCGCCATCAACCGCTCGGCCATCTCTCCATGTCGAACCAGTGGTTGGTATTCTAGCACAGGTGTCAGCATCTGTCAATATTCTTTTTTGGGGCCTGTGGGCCTGTGGGACTGCCGGAGGGGCACCAGGGGCCGGGTAACACTGCAAAAGAGGCATTTCAGCAGGAGGATTTCTGTATAGATGCTTTGCCATTCCGGATTGTGGATTATGCTTATGCGCGCCGGGTGCCCGCCTCTGTGGGGATGGGAAAAGAAACGAATGCTACAGATATATAAGGATACCTTCAGAAACGAAAAAGTGACAGCGATATATCCATATACCGTATAAGGCAGACGGAAAAAGCCTGAAAAAAAGGGAGAAAGTGGCTGAATTTTCTGAAAGGGCAGGATGAAACAGGTGCGCGCATTCGTTTTTTATTGCTTGACATGACAGATATGAAACACTACAATAAATATGACCGGCTATGGGGCCGGGATTCCTTATGCCTGCTGAAGGCATGCGAAATCACTGCTCCTGCTGTTTTCATAACAGTTTCCTGTTGTAGTCACCGGGCAGTAATGCCCGTTTTGCCGGATTCGGCACATAAATTATCGATGGAACCTCTGTCGATCTTCTCATCTTTTCGCACAGGCGGTTTAAGACGGGGAGACCTGGGCTCCATGATCAATTCGCTTTTCCGCGGACAGAGTCTGCTTTGCCTGCCGCATGGCCGGTACTGTGCCCTGGGATTCAGACAGGGCAGGGAAGAGACGTTCGAGTTTTGTGAGACGGTGCAGCCTGCAGGGATGCGCAAGGGATATTGATATAGAAGACGGATAGCCGTGCGTGTATTAACTGCACGGTTTTTTGGCGGTCTTAACGTTTGAAAGTACAGAACAGACAGAAGAAAAGGAGGGAGAGTATTGAGCTGGCTATGGTTTATCTTTGCCCTGATTCTGGGTCTCGCGGCCGGCTGCTTTGCGGGATATACATACCGGAAGCAGGCAACGGAAACCAAGATAGGACGCACGGAAGAGTACGCAAAGCATATCTATGACGATGCGGTACACAGAGCTGAAGAGTACAAAAAGGAAAAAGTACTTGAAGCGAAGGAAGAAATCCTGAAAGTCAAGGAAGAGGCCAAGGCGGAAAACGCCAGGGAAAAAGCCGAGAACCGCAGAGAAAAGGAAAAGGCTGACCGGGAGATCGATGAGCGCAAGAACGAAGTGCTCCGATCGGAACAGAGGATCCTTCAGAGGGAAGAATCCCTGGACAAAAAGGCGACGAACCTGGATGCCCGGGAGGAGACGCTGAACCAGAAGGCAACCGAACTGAAACAGCAGTTTGAAGAGGCTGAAGAGCTGGTCCGCAAACAGCATGCCGAACTGGAGCGGATTGCCGGCATGTCCCACGAAGAGTGCAAGCAGGCCATCATCGACCGTGTCCAGAAGGACGCGTTCCACGATGCTGCCGCTGCCGTGAGGGACATCGAGGCGAAAGCCAAGGAAGAGGGCGAAAAGAAAGCCCGGAACATCATTTCCCTGGCCATTCAGCGCTGCGCCGCCGACCATGTGGCTGAGTCCACCGTGACGGTCATTCCCCTGCCCAACGATGACATGAAGGGACGTATCATCGGACGTGAAGGCAGGAACATCCGGGCCCTGGAGACGGCCACAGGCGTTGACTTCATCATTGATGACACCCCTGAAGCCGTGATCGTATCCGCTTTTGATCCTGTCCGCCGCGAGGTGGCCAGGGTGACGGTGGAACGTCTGATTGCAGACGGCCGCATCCATCCTGCCCGCATTGAGGAAATGGTGGAGAAGGCCCGCCGCGAGGTGGACAACCTCATCCGGGAGGCCGGTGAAAACGCGGTCTTTGAAACCGGACAGCACGGCATCCACCACGAGCTGGTGAAGCTGCTGGGACGGCTTAAGTACCGCACCAGCTACGGCCAGAACGTGCTGAAGCATTCCATGGAGGTCAGCAACCTGGCCGGACTCATGGCAGCCGAAGTGGGTGCCAACGTGAACCTGGCAAAGCGTGCCGGCCTGCTGCACGACATCGGCAAGGCTGTGGACCACGAGTCCGAAGGCACCCATGTTACCCTGGGCGGGGAACTGGCCAAGAAGTATCATGAGAGCCCCGAAGTGGTACACTGCATACTGGCCCACCACAACGACATCGAGCCCCAGACGGTGGAAGCCATTCTGGTGCAGGCGGCAGACGCCATCTCCGCTGCCCGTCCCGGCGCACGCCGTGAGAGCCTTGAGAACTACATCAAGAGGCTTGAGAAGCTGGAAGAGATTGCCACCAGCTTTGACGGGGTGGAAAAGTGCTATGCCATCCAGTCGGGCCGTGAGGTCCGCATCATGGTCAAGCCTGAGGATATCAACGATGACGGCATGAAAGTGCTGGCAAAGGAGATTGCCAGGAAGATCGAAAAGGAAATGGAATATCCCGGACAGATCCGCGTGAACCTGATCCGCGAGACCCGGGTGACCGATTACGCCAAGTAACGGGAGCAGGGACGGCTGCAAAAAGCAGCTGTCCCTGTTTTGTCGTATCCGGTATAAAGATGCCGGATATGGTACTCTTTGGCTGCAAACTGCTGTATATTTTGAAAAAAACATGGAAAACCGTTGACCGGGCCTTGTCAAACCCTTGAAACTATGTTACACTCGCCCTCGTGATGCCATGGACGGGATGAAACCGGCTGTGGACGCACCGGTCAAATGACCGGACAGGCATGTGTTGATATCCGGTGCAAACCGGGTTACAGGCATAGAAAGAAGGGTTTAGCGGTAAAAGAGTGGCATGGCCGGGCAGAAGCTCGCGGGAGAAAGCAGGCATTCACCATATACAGGGGTGGCCTGTCCGGATCCTGGTGTTTTTGCTGCGCCATGAAGTGCCACTCTTTTGTATTGCTGTTTTGACCAGGTGGCCTGTAAGCACAAAAAGGAGGCAGCAGCATGCCCAAGGCGGAACTTACCCAGGTAGTCTGGCCCAGGTGCCAGAAGGTGGCGGACCAGCTCGGGTTTGAACTGGTGGATGTATGTCTGGACCGGGAGAACACGGGAAAGTACCTGCGGATCTATCTGGACCGTCCCGAAGGGATGGACCTGGACAGCTGCGAGAAGTATCACCGTGCCATTCAGCCCCTGGTGGAGGATTACGATTACGATTTTCTGGAAGTATCCTCACCGGGCCTGGACCGTCCCATCAAGCGCGACCGGGATTTCGAGCGCGCCATAGGGGAGGAAGTGGAGGTACACCTCTACCGGCCTGTGGAGGACAGCCGGGAATGGACCGGCACACTGGTGGACTTTGACCGGGACAGGTTCACGGTCAGTACGCAGCGGGGAGATATGGTCTTTGAACGCAAAGCCTGCTCCCTGATCAAGCCGCTGGTGGATATGACAGGCGTGGAAGAAGTGGACCTGTCGGAGGAAGACCTGTCGGAAGGGGAGCTGTCCGTGGATGAGACGGACGGCGGTCAGTAAAGAAACGGAGGCCGAAAGGCAGTATGGAACGCAAAAAGTCGGAAATCATTCAGGCAGTGGAAGCCCTCGCCCATGAGAAGGATATCAGCGAGGAGATGCTCTTCAGTGCCATAGAGGAAGCCATCCGGATCGCTTACAAGCGCAATCTTCCCAGAGACCAGGTGGAACCCGCCAGCGTGGTGGCAAGGATGAACCGCCAGACAGGCGCCATTTCCGTGTTCGCCAGGATGCTGGTGGTGGAGGAGATTACCAATCCCTCTTCCCAGATTCTGCTGGAAGACGCGCAGAAGACCCATCCCAGTGCCCTGGTGGACGATATCATTGAAATTGATGTGACGCCCAAAGGCTTCCTCCGGGTCGCCGCCCTGACCGCCAAGCAGGTTATCATGCAACGCATCAGGGAAGCGGAGCGGGGCAAGATTTACGACGAATATGTTGAAAAGACCGACGAAATCCTCACCGCTGTGGTACAGCGCACGGATGATTACAATATCTATGTGGAGCTGGGCAACACCGAAGGCGTGCTGGAGCGGCGTGAATGCATTCCCGGCGAGGAACTCAAGGAAGGGGACCATGTCAAGGTCTACGTCCTGGAAGTTCAGCGGGAAGGCGGCTCCCACGGCCCCCAGGTCAGGGTTTCCCGGATCCATCCCAATCTGGTCAAGCGCCTGTTTGAAATGGAAGTCCCGGAGATTGCCGGCGGCATTGTGACCATCAAATCCATTGCCAGGGAAGCCGGCAGCCGCACCAAGATTGCGGTGCACTCCAACGACGCCATGGTGGACCCGGTGGGTTCCTGCGTCGGTCAGCAGGGCGGCCGTGTCAAGCGCATTGTCAATGAGCTCCATGATGAGAAGATCGACATCATCAAGTGGAGCGAGAATCCCTCCGAGTTTGTGGCCAACGCCTTGAACCCCGCCCATGTGGTGGGCATCTATACCGCAGATGAGGGCAAGATGTGCCGCGCGGTGGTGCCGGACAACCAGCTGTCCCTGGCCATCGGCGACAAGGGCCAGAATGCCCGCCTGGCAGCCAAGCTGACGGGCTGGAAGATCGACATCAAGTCCGAGAGCCAGATCCAGGGCATGGAGGACATGGAGGACGAATACGGCAATCCCATTGCAGCCCCGGAAGAGACCTATGAGGTGTTTGAGCCCTTCTTCAGTGAGAACATTGATACGGAGGACGATACACTCTGATTAAGCGTTGCTGCATCAGCCGGCACTCGCCGGCCAAGGAGGACCAACGAGCTTGATGAAGCAGAAGAAGATACCCATGCGCATGTGCGTGGGCTGCCGTGAGATGAAGCCCAAGAAGGAACTCATCCGGGTGGTAAGAAGCCCGGAGGGCATCGTTTCCCTGGATCCCACCGGGAAGAAGCCCGGCAGGGGAGCGTATGTGTGCCGCTCAGGCAACTGCCTGACCCGGGCGATCCGCCAGAAGCAGCTGGAAAGGCAGCTGGAGGCCGCCCTGAGTGAGGAAGCGTCGGAAGAGCTGAAAAGCACACTGGCTCAGATCATGGCACAGGAGGAGGCGGCCGGCACGGATGATGGATGAACAGGCGGTCAGATCCTATATGGGTCTGAGTGTCCGTGCCAGAATGGCGGTCTTCGGGGAAGACGGCGTTCTGAAAAGCGTAAGGAAGAAGGAAGCCGGGCTGGTTCTGGTGGACCGGGCGGCATCCGCAAATACGCTGGACCGCTACAGGAGTACCTGCTCCTATGCGGGTGTCCCCATGATTCTGGTGCCTGAGGATATGATCCTCAAGGCTACGGGACGCCCTGGCATGGCCATGGCCGTGCTCAGGAGCGGGTTTGTAAATAAGTTGATTGGTCTTCTTTCGGATGAAAACGGGGAGAAGAGAGACGATATCGGGGGTGCAGGCAATATATGGCAAACATCAAATTAAGTGACGCCACCAAAGCGCTCGCGCAGGATTCGGAAAGCGCGCTTAATGAAGCAACCCGTCTGCATAAAAAGGCAGACGAACTGATGAACCAGCTGCGGGAGATGGAAAAAGGTTTCCGGCAGAAGGAGCAGGAGGCTGCGGAACAGAGCAAGCGCGAAGCGGAGCGTCAGGCACTGGCGTCTCAGTCCAAGGCATATATCGCTGAGAGCGGATATGTGATGCATGATGACACGCCGCGCAGGGAAGACAGGGCGGAGAAGCAGGAAAAGCCTGCGGAAGCCCCGGCAGAGACGAAGGCTGAGAAGCCCGCGGCCGAAAAGCCGGAGACAAAGGCGGCCGAAAAGCCTGAAGTCAGCGAAGAGAAGGCTGCTCCCGCAAAGAGCGAGGAAAAGAAGCCGGAAGAAAAGAAGCCCGCTGCAAAGGCAGAGGAGAAGAAGCCTGCACCTGAAAAGGCGGAGGAAAAGAAACCCGCCGCTGAAAAGAAAGAAGAAAAGCCTGCCGTGAAGGCCCAGGAGCAGAAGAGTGCGGAGAAGCCCCGCGAGGCAAAGCCTGCTGAGGCTGCAAAGCCCGCTGCAGATAAGCCTGCTGCCAAGGAAGCCCCGAATGAAGCGCCCAAGGAAGCTGTAAAAGAAGCTGCCAAAGAAACTCCCAAAGAGGCTGCCAAAGAAGCTCCTAAAGAAGCTCCTAAAGAAGC
>CAMOVR010000090.1 GCA_946627565.1 uncultured Clostridia bacterium | reverse complement strand
GCAGGCCTGGTCATCTCAAGCCAGACGGGCTACATGTACCCCATCCCCTATGAAACCGAGCAGGAGATCCTGAATACCCCCACAGAGCAGCTGATGGATCTGCCCTTCATCCGGGAGACAGCCATGCAGAGCTCCGGCCGGGCCTATATGATCGCCAAACGGATCAACCACCTGCAGGTCATGCGGGCAGCGGCCACCGCATGGAAGGCGCGCAGAGCCCGCATCAACACCCTGAGCCCGGGGATCATTGTGACGCCCCTTGCCTATGACGAGTTTCAGGCGGCAGGGGAGGGGTATCAGCGGATGATCGACGCTTCCGCGGCGGAAAGGGCCGGTACCTCCGATGAGATTGCTGAGGCAGGTGCCTTCCTGCTGGGGGAACACGCAGGCTTTATCACCGGCACCGACCTGCTGATCGACGGCGGCACCATAGCAGCCATCCGCACCGGCCAGTACAGGCTGGGCCGGTAAGAAAGTGAGGAGGATTCAAAATGAGAATTGCAGTCATTCTTATGCTGATCATATCCTTCATCACCTGCACAGCAGCTTCCGGGGAGGAATGCGACATGAAGCCCTATGATTTTTCCGCCTTTACCAATGTGACGCTGACGGGATTGGATACGGAGACCCTTTCGGAGGAAGAGCTTTCCGTCCTGTATCAGGCAGCACGGTACTGCCAGGCCATGACGGAGGCGGACACGGAGACCATGCGGGAAATCGTATCGGAAGATAAGACATTTACCCATATGTCGGGCATGCAGCAGACCCGTGAGGAATACTTTGCCGATGTGGAAGACGGCAGCCTGACCTACTACACCATAGGCATGGAGGACATTGAGGTTAAGGTGGACGGGGACATGGCGGATGTGACCTACACCGCAGCCCTCAACGCCAATGCATACGGCGCCCGGGGCACTTTCCGCATGCGGGGCGTGCACCACTATGAGAAGCGGGACGGCGTATGGATCGCCGTCAACTCTGAAGACGACTGATAGGTAAAGGGCATATACGAAGGAATATTTACCTGAAGGGGTTTCAGCCCCGGGAAAGACGAAAAAAGACAGAAAGCAGGAGGCGCGCAGCATGGAAAGCATCCGACTCAACAATGGTTTACAGTGCCCGGTGATCGGCATCGGTACCTTTATGCTCTCCCCCGGGGAGGCGGAAAACAGTGTGCGGGAAGCCCTGAAGATGGGGTACCGCCTGGTTGATACCGCCAACGCCTATGTCAATGAGCGGGCCGTGGGCCGTGCCATGCAGGAAAGCGGTGTGAAGCGAGAAGAGATCTTCCTGTCCACCAAGCTGTGGCCGTCGGAGTATGAGAATCCCCGGGCGGTGGATGAGACCCTGGAGCGGCTGGGCGTGGACTATGTGGACCTTCTGTACATCCATCAGCCGGCTGGCAACTGGACGGCAGGATACAGGCAGCTGGAGAAGGCATACCGTGAAGGCAGGGCAAAGGCCATAGGCATCTCCAACTTTGAAGGGGAGTACATGGAACAGCTCGAAAAGCAGTGGGAGATTGTGCCCCAGTTTATTCAGGTGGAAGCACATCCCTACTTTGCCCAGGATGAACTGCGGAAAACCCTGGACAGGTACGGGATCCGCCTCATGGCCTGGTATCCCCTGGGACACGGTGACAGGAGCCTGCTGGAGGAAAAGGTTTTCAGGACGCTGGGGGAAAAGTACGGAAGAACCCCGGCCCAGGTGATTCTCCGCTGGCACACCCAGATGGGCTTTGTGGTGATCCCCGGAAGCAAAAACGTGGACCATATCCGGGACAACCTGGATATCCTGGACTTTGTCCTTACGGATGCGGAGATGGAAGAGATTGCAAAGCTCAACACGGGCAGGCGCTACTATACCCGGACGGATGAAGCACTGGCCGGTTTTGCCGCCTGGCAGCCTGCCTACGAAGCGGAATAAAACCGGGAGGCGCGTGAAGCCATGAAAACAAGAATGCTGCGGAACATCCCTGTCTCTGAAGTCGGCATGGGCTGCATGGCCTTTTCCCACGGCTACGGGCAGATCCCGGATGAAGCGTACAGTATTGAAGCCATCCGGAATGCCTTCCGGCACGGATGCACATTCTTTGATACGGCGGAGATCTACAGCCCCGGGCTTTCCCGGATCGGCCACAACGAGCGCATTGTGGGCAAAGCCCTGGAGAGTGTGCGAAGTGAGACTGTGATTGCCACCAAGCTTTTCCTGCATGGGGAATCCGGCAGTGTGTACAGGACCGTACGCAGCCACCTGGAAGATTCCATGGAACGGCTCCGGACGGACTATGTGGACCTGTACTATCTGCACCGGATGGGCTCTGTTCCCGTGGAAAAGGTGGCGGAGGCCATGGGAAGGCTTGAGGAGGAGGGCCTGATTCATGGCTGGGGCCTTTCCCAGGTGGACGTGGACATCATTGACCGGGCGCAGCAGGTGGCACCCCTGAGCGCGGTGCAGAACATCTATTCCATGGTGGAGCGGGACTCGGAAAAGCGGGTCATTCCCTACTGCATGGAGCACCATATCGGTTTTGTACCGTTTTCACCCATTGCCAGCGGCCTGCTGTCCGGGAAAATCACCCCGCAGACCAGGTTTGAAACCTTTGATGACGTCCGCAACTGGGTGCCGCAGCTTTCCAAAAGCAATATTGCGGGCAATCTGCCCATTGTGGAGATGCTGAAAACCTTTGCGGAGATGAAACATGCCACGCCTGCCCAGATTTCCCTGGCCTGGATGCTGCACAAGTATCCCTGCGTGGTGCCCATCCCCGGCAGCAAAAACCGGGAAAGAATTCTGGAAAACCTGGGTGCGGCTGAAGTGGAACTGACAGATGAGGAATTTGCCTCGCTGGAGGAGACGCTTAACGGGCTTAAGGTATACGGACACAGGGGCCTTGGGGGCTTCTGACGGGGAACATGTCATGTCCCCGGAACCAGCATGTAAGGCTGCTCTTTTATGGAAGACAGGATCTTCCGTAAAAGGGCGGTTCTGCTTTTTCCTTTGGCGGCGCTTTTGCGCTGCCTTTTTCTGTGATGATCCCTATGCTATAATGAAACAGCAGATCCGGTGAGGCAGGGGGAGAATAAGATGGAAGGCACCATACAGGCCAAATGGTTCAGTGAGCTGACTACGTCCGAGCTCTATGAGATCCTCCGGTCCCGTTCGGAAATCTTCGTGGTGGAACAGAACTGCGTCTATCAGGATATCGACGGGAAGGATGATCAGTCCCTCCATGTGTTCTGTATGGAGGATGGCCGCGTCATGGCCTGCCTGAGAGCATTTGTGAAAGACGAGGAAACCGTCCAGATGGGGCGGGTATTGTCATTAAAGCATGGGGAAGGATACGGCGGCGCCATCCTGCGGGCGGGCATCCGGGAAATCCGACAGAGGATGCATCCCGGGAAGATTGTTATTGAGGCCCAGTGCTACGCTGCAGGCTATTACGAACGTGAGGGCTTCAGGATCTGTTCAGAACCATTCCTGGAGGATGGGATTCCCCATGTGCAGATGGTTCTGGACTTTGGCAAAGAGCAGGACAGGGCATGGAGCCCTGTGAACGGAGGAGAAGAAATATGCTGAAAGTATACTGTTACAGTCGGTGCACCACCTGCAAAAAGGCACTGAAATGGCTGGATGAACATGGCATTGAATATACGGCTGCTGACATCAAGGCGGACCATCCGGATGAAGAAGCCCTCAGAAAGTATTACACCATGAGCGGGCTTCCGCTTAAGAGGTTCTTTAATACCAGCGGTATCCCCTACCGGGAGATGGAACTGTCAAAGAAGCTGCCCTCCATGAGTGAGGACGAGCAGCTGGCCCTTCTGGCCACAGACGGCATGCTGGTGAAGCGCCCCCTGGTGATCGGGGAAGATTTCGTCCTGACCGGATTTAAGGAAGAAGAATGGAAGGAGAAGCTGCTGTGATTGTGTGGCGGGGAGCTGCTGGACGGGCTTCGGACAGGACAAGAAGGAGGCCGTGCATGACAGATGACAGGCTGAAGCGCGTGCGGGCAGGCCTGACCAGCGTAATCTGCGCCGTCTTTGCCCTTCTTCTTCTGCTGCCGTCTCCCGGTCCTGCTGAAGAGGGGATAAAAACCGTCCGTGTGGGCTATTATGAGAACGATGTCTTTCAGGAAGGCGCCCGGGAAGGCGCGGTCAGGACCGGGTATGCCTATGAATACTACAGGAAGCTGGCTGAATACACAGGCTGGAAGTACGAATATGTGTACGGTGAATTTGCTGAGCTTTACCAGATGCTTCTGGACGGCAGAATCGACCTGATGGCAGGCCTTGCCTGGCGTCAGGACCGCGAAGGGCTCATCGGCTATCCGGAGGCCATCATGGGCAGCGAATCATACTACCTGGTGGGGCATGAAACGGACGGGGAAATCTCAGATGACCCGGAAGGCCTCACGGGCTTAAGAATCGGTGTGCTGGACAGTGCCATTGTCAGCGTGCTGAAAGCCTATCTTTCGGAAAATGACATACAGGCCGAGATTGTGCCGTTTCCGGGACATAAGCAGCTGGGAGAAGCCTTTGAGGCTGGAAAAGTGGACGCGGTAGCGGCTGAGGGAGACGGCGCATACGGAAGGGCAAATTACAGAGTGCTGCGTGTCTTTGGCACATCCGATTACTATCTGTGCGTGAGCATCCACCGTCCCGACCTGCTGGAGGAGCTGAATACGGCACAGACGCTGCTGGCGGTGGAAGAACCCAATTACCTGAATTCCCTGAGAGCAAAATACTATTCCCGAAGCGTTACCACCCTGGCCATTTCCCAGGCCGAGCGGGACTGGATCGACAGCCACGGGGAACTTCACGTGGGATATCTGGAAAACTACCTTCCCTACAGCGCCACCGACAGGGACGGACATATCACCGGCGTTGTGAAGGACATCATCCCTGAAATTATGAAAACCGTTGGCGCAGTGGATGTTGCGGTCACCTACAGGGGATATGCCAGCTATGACGCCATGGTGGAGGATATGCGCAGGGGTGTCATCGACATTGCATTCCCGGTGGGCGGCGGGCAGTATTTCTCCGAGGAGAACGATCTGTATCAGTCAAACCCCGTCACAACGTCCCCCACAGCCCTGATCTGCAGGGGAGAATACAGCATGCATGCCATGTCCCGCTTTGCTGTCAATGAAAACAACAGCATGCAGTATTATCATGTACGGACAAACTATCCGGATGCGGAGATCGTATTTTTCCCCACCGTTGATGCATGTCTTGAAGCTGTGCTCTCCGGACGGGTCGAATGCACCACGCTCAACGGTCTGAGGGCCAGCGAGATTATTAAAAACAGAAAGTACTCGGCGCTGTCCATACGCCAGTCCGGGTACAGCGATGACCGGTGCTTTGGCGTGGAGATCGGCAATGAGGGGTTGCTTAAGCTTCTGAACCGGGGCATCAACATTCTGGGAAGCGATTACGCCCAGGACATTTCCTACCGGTACGTGGGGGGCCTGTATTCCTACGGCATCCTGGACAAGCTCAGGGACAATATGATCATATTGGGCCCGATCATTCTGGCGGTGGCCGCATTCGTCATCTTCCTTCTGTTCCGGGACAGCCGGCGGACAAAGGCGGAAGTGGCGGAGAAGGAACAGGCCAGGCTGGAACTTGAGGAAAAGAACAGGGAACTTGCCCGTAGCCAGGACGCCCTGGCGGAGGCGCTGGGTGCTGCAGAGCATGCCAGCCGTGCAAAGACGGTTTTCCTGAACAATATGTCCCATGACATCCGCACCCCCATGAACGCCATTGTGGGCTTTACGGCCCTGGCGGCATCCCATATCGACAACAGGGAACAGGTGCAGGACTATCTGAGGAAGATCAGCGTATCCAGCCAGCACCTTCTGTCGCTGATCAACGACGTGCTGGACATGAGCCGGATTGAGAGCGGAAAGGTCACCATTGAAGAAGGGGATGTACACCTTCCCGACCTGATCCACGATCTGAGGACCATTGTGCAGGCCAATGTGTCTGCCAAACAGCTGGAACTGTTCATCGACACCCAGGACGTGGTGCATGAGGATATTGTGACAGACCGGCTCCGTCTGAACCAGGTGCTGCTGAATATCCTTTCAAACGCCATCAAGTTCACGCCGGCTGGCGGTACCATCAGCTTCCGGGTAATTGAAAAACCGTCCCCTGCGCCGGAACTGGCCAGGTTTGAATTCCGCATCAGGGATAACGGAATCGGCATGAGCGAGGCGTTCCAGAAGACGATTTTTGAAGCCTTTACCCGGGAGAGAACCAGCACTGTCAGCGGTATTCAGGGTACAGGGCTTGGCATGGCCATTACAAAGAATATCGTGGATATGATGGGCGGCACCATCTCGGTTCATTCCGCTGTGGGCAACGGCAGTGAGTTTGTTGTGGATGTGCCGTGCAGGATCAGCAGCCAGTCGGAGGCGTTTGAACCTGTGCCGGAACTCAGGGGACTGCGGGCCCTGGTGGCGGACGACGACACCAACACCTGTCTGTCCGTATGCTCCATGCTGCGCCAGATCGGCATGCGGCCTGACTGGACCAACTACGGGAAGGAAGCCGTGATCCGGGCAAGAGAAGCCATGGAACAGGCGGATGCCTTCCAGGTGTATATCATTGACTGGATGATGCCGGACTTAAACGGCATTGAGACGGTCCGGAAAATCCGCAAGTTCATTGGCGACAGCACGCCCATCATCATTCTGACGGCATATGACTGGGCAGATATTGAAGAGGAAGCAAAAGAAGCGGGCGTGACAGCCTTCTGCTCAAAGCCCCTGTTCATGTCCGAGCTGCGGAGCGTACTGGCTCAGCCCTTTATGAGACAGCGGGAAGAGAAAACCGTGGATGAAGAGGCGGAAAACAAGCCTGACTTTTCCGGAAAACGGATCCTGATGGCAGAGGACAACGAACTGAATCAGATGATTGCCGAGGCCATCCTGACAGAGGCCGGATTTGCCGTGGATATTGTCGGAAACGGGGCTGAAGCGGTGGAAAAAATGAAGGACAGCCCCGCTGGCACCTATGATATCATCCTCATGGACATTCAGATGCCGGTGATGGACGGATATGAGGCGGCAAGACAGATCCGGAAGATGGAAGACCAGAAGAAAGCCAATATTCCCATTGTGGCGGTTACGGCAAACGTCTTTGAGGAAGACCGGAAGATTGCCGCGGAAGCCGGCATGAACGGACATCTGGCCAAGCCCTATGATATTGTAGCGATCATGGAACTGCTAACAACTCTGCTGAAGGACGCAGAATCCTGAAAAGGACATGACAGAAAAAGACGCTCAGACCCATCCGATCAGGACAGGTCTGAGCGTCTTTTTGGAACGGTGAATCTTTCTTAAAAGTGCCTGCCGTTCAGGTCAGTTTCCGTGGCAGTGGTGTTCCCCGCAGTGTGCATGGCCGCAGTCACCTTCGTGATGCTGGTGGTGGTCGCAGTGAGCGTTGGGATCAAACACAAGACGGTCTTCCGCCAGGGCCTTTGCTGCTTTATCCGCAGAGCCCTGTACGCCTGCGTACAGCTGAATCCCTGCATCCGCCAGTGCCATCTGGGCGCCCATGCCGATGCCGCCGCAGATCAGGGCGTCCACCTGTGCCGCCTTAAGGAAGCCTGCCAGGGCGCCGTGGCCGCTGCCGTTGGTGTCCACAACCTGCTCATGGGTGATTTTCCCTTCCTGCACGTCATAGAGCTTGAACTGTCCGGTATGGCCGAAGTGCTGGAAGATTTCCCCGTTGTCATAAGTAACTGCGATTCTCATGCTGCCTGTCTCCTTCTTGCAGATGCTTTCCGTGAGGTATTCGGATGTGTTTCCGGAGGGCTGCTTCGTATGCCGGCGGAATTCGCACTGACAGACATCCGGCATCTGGTTCAGATCCAGGGATGCCTGGCGCATCTTTTCAAAGGCATCCGCCAGAAAATCCATGGCCTCCTGTGTGGGAAGGTAATGCCTGTGGTACCCGTATTTTTCTCCCTGAATCAGACCCGCTTCCTTCAGCACCTTCAGGTGCTGGGATACGGCGGATTCCGAGATGCCCGTTTTGCAGGCCAGGGACCGGGTGCAGTGCTTCCGGATCAGAAGCTGGGAAAAGATGGTAAAGCGTGTGGGATCCCCCAGCGCTTTCAGACAGATGATCAGATCCATAGGTACCTCCTGAACAGGCAGAACCGTGCCGATGAAGTCGTGCCGTTATGGAAACAGGAAGATTGTATCCCGGGATCTGATTAAGTCAATACTTAATCAGATCCCGGCAGGACCGGAATGAAATGCGCCGGGAATGGCTGAATAAAGGGAAAACAGCAGCCTGAAAGACAGGCGGGGAGAAAAAACAGTAATTTTGCAGAATCTAAATTGACACCGTGTCAGCATTGTGATACCATACCCGCATACTGACACGGTGTCAGTTTTGATTCGGGGAGGGATGCCTTATTTCAAGAGGATCACCGGAGAAGACAGCGGCAAGGAAAGAGGAAATCATTGCCGCCTGCGCAAGGCTGTATGAAACCATGAGTTTCAGGGAAATCACCATCAAGGAGATCGGGGCAGCCACGTCCTTTACCCGCACCTCCATCTACAACTATTTTGAAACCAAGGAAGAGATCTTCCTGGCACTGCTTCAGAAGGAATATGAACTGTGGGTTGCGTCCATGAAGGCGGTGATGGCGGAAAAAGCCGTCATGACCCGTGACGAAGTGGCACAGACCCTGGCATATACCCTCACGGAACGGCCCCGTCTTCTGCGGCTTCTTTCCATGAACCTGTTTGACATGGAGGCCAATTCCCGGCCGGAATGCCTGGCCGAATTCAAGGTGGCCTTTGGCAGGTCCCTGGACACGGTCAGCTGCATGGTGGAAACGTACATACCTGAAATGGATGAGGAAAACAGAAAACAGTTTCTGTATGCCTTCTTTCCCTTCATCTACGGCATTTATCCCTATACCAGCGTGACCGAAAAACAGAAGCTGGCCATGGAACAGGCAGGCATTCCCTATGTATACCAGTCTGCCTATGACATAACCTATACGTGCCTTAAGAAACTGCTGGAGGTAAAGGCAGGATGAGAACCGTGGATTTTCATGCCCATCCCGTCCCCGCATCCTTCCGCAGATGGCTTGAACTTCTTGGTATTGACCCGATGGAGGATGACGGATTCCCGCTGCCCAAATGGTCAGCGAAGGAGCATCTGAAATTCATGGATGAGGCAGGGATTGACTATGCCGTTCTCTCCCTTCCAGGCCCTCATATCCATAACGGGAATGATATGATTTCCCTTCAGGCGGCGGTGGAGATCAACGACGAAATGTCTGAGATATGCCGGGAACATCCGGACCGGTTTGGCTGGACCGCCTGCCTGCCCCTTCCGTATGTAAAGGGATCCCTTGAGGAGATCCGGCGCTGCCTGGACGAAAAGGGTGCGCTGGGTGTCAAGGTACCCACAAATGCAAACGGGATATACCTGGGGGATCCGGATCTGGATCCAGTGATGGAAGCCCTTAATGAACGCGGGGCCGTGGTGATCATCCACCCCTGCCGGGTCAGGGAATGTCCGAAGAGGGTGATTACCGGCACAGTGGCGGCGATATACGAATATCCGGCGGACACCACCCGGGCGGTTCTTAACATGATGGCCCACCGGATCATGACCCGCTTTCCGGATATACGCTTTGTGGTTCCTCACTGCGGTTCCTTCCTGCCCTATATGCTTTCACGGTTTTCCGGAGTATCCGGCATTCTCTCGTCCCTGGGCATGATGGAGACGGTGGATGCGCAGGCGGAGTTTGACCGCCTCTGGTTTGACACAGCCGGGGATCCGGAGCCGGTGGCCCTGAACATGCTGCGCATGGTGGCAGGGGATGAGAGAATCGTGTACGGCAGCGATTATCCCCATTCCCCGGCGCCGGTGATTGAGAAGAAAAAGACCCATTTTGATGCAAATACAGACTATACGGGAATCCGGGAAAAAATCTATGCGGAGAATGCAGCCGTGCTGCTAAAGGAAAAGGGGACATGAGAATATGAAGTATACGAAACTGGGACGGTCGGATCTGACGGTTTCCCGCACCTGCATGGGCTGCATGGGCTTTGGGGATGCGGGACAGGGACAGCATGCCTGGACGCTGGATGAGGAACATTCCCGGCAGATCATCCGCTATGGGCTTGAAAACGGCATCAACTTCTTTGATACCGCCATCGCCTACCAGAGCGGTACCAGTGAACAGTATGTGGGACGGGCCCTCAGGGATTTTGCAAAGCGGGAGGATGTGGTGGTGGCCACCAAGTTCCTGCCCCGCACCCCGGAGGAGATTGCAGGCGGTGTCACCGGGCAGCAGCATATTGAAAGAATGATCAACCGGAGCCTTGAGAACCTGGGCATGGACTATGTGGACCTGTACATCTGTCACATGTGGGACTGGCAGACCCCCATGGAGGACATCATGGAGGGTCTGAACCGGGTGGTTCAGGCAGGCAAGGCACGCTACATCGGCATTTCCAACTGCTTTGCCTGGCAGCTGGCAAAGGCCAATGCCTTTGCGAAGCAGGAAGGCTTTGCTCAGTTTATCTCCGTGCAGGGGCATTACAACCTGATTTTCCGGGAGGAAGAGCGGGAGATGGTGCCCTGCTGCCAGGAGGAGGGTATCGCCCTGACGCCCTACAGCGCCCTGGCGGCAGGAAGGCTTTCCAGAAAGCCCGGGGAGACTTCCCAGCGTCTTGAAAAGGATGCCTATGCCAGGTTCAAGTATGACGCCACGGCGGAACAGGACGGGGTCATCATCGGACGTGTGGCGGAGCTGGCAGAGAAGCGTGGCGTCAGCATGACGGAGATTTCCCTGGCCTGGCTTCTGACAAAGGTGGCATCCCCGGTGGTGGGGGCAACAAAGCCCCACCATTTGGACGGCGCTGTGAAGGCCACGGAACTGGAACTTACGGAAGAAGAAATTGCTTATCTTGAAGAACCCTATGTGCCCCATCCCCTGGCCGGGGTCATGGCACAGAACAAACCCGCAAACAGCATGGAAAAGCATGTGTGGTGCGTGGGCAATCAGAAGATATGATGACATGAGGACAATGAAGTAAGGAGGAAAAGCACCATGAACAAGTTACCGAAAATCGCCCTGGGTGCCTGGGCCTGGGGAAATGACGGTACCTTCGGAGGCAATCTGACGGCAGATACGCTGCGCCCCATCTTTGATTCAGCCATGGCCCATGGCCTGAATCTGTGGGACACCGCCTATGCCTATGGCATGGGCACATCCGAAAAAGTGCTGGCCGGCTTTCTGAAAGGCCTGCCCAGGGAAAGCTTCCTGATCTCCGACAAATTCACGCCCCAGTGCGCGTCTGACAGCCCCACGGCTATGGCGGATATGATTCAGATGCAACTGAAGCTTATGGATCTTAACCGCTTTGACATCTACTGGATCCACAATGTCTGGGGCGCGCCTCACTGGACAGAGGAGGTGGCCAGGTATTACGAGGGCCGGGAGGATGCGCCATTGATCGGCGTGTCCAACCACAATCTTTCTGAGATCAGGCAGGCATCCGAAATCCTGAAGGCCCACGGCCTTAAGCTTTCTGCGGTGCAGAACCACTACAGCCTCATCAACCGCTCCTCCGAGAAATCCGGTATCCTGGATTACTGCAGGGAAAACGGCATTGTGTTCTTCTCCTACATGGTGCTGGAGCAGGGGGCTCTTTCCGGCCGGTACGACACAAAGCATCCCATGCCGGAAGGCTCTGACCGGGCAGAGGTGTACAACCCGGTTCTTGACAGGCTGGAGAAACTGAACCTGGCCATGAAGAAGATGGCGGACCGCTATGGGGTGGGGGTTGCCCAGATCCCGGTGGCCTGGGCCATCTCAAGGGGAACGCTGCCCATCATCGGGGTGACAAAGGTCAGCCATGTGGAGGACGCAGCGAAGGCGGCGCAGATTCAGCTGACACAGGAAGAGATGGAGGAACTGGAACAGCTTGCGGACAGCCTTGGCATCAATGCGGTCCGCATGTGGGAAAAAGAAATGAAATAAGGGGGGAAATCCATGAAAAAAGCCTTTGCCATCGCGCTTCTGATTTGCCTTGTGTGTGCATCCGCTTTTGCGGATACGCTGACAACAAACGGCGGCTACAGTCTGGATACGGGGGATCTGCCCTACGTAACCGAGGATGCGTCCGCCCCTGTGGTGTACTTTATCAGCGACATTTCAGCGGAGAGTCTTGTCCGGGCCTATCAGGCCCTTGGAGTGGAACTTCAGGGCAAGGTGGGCGTCAAGATGTCCACCGGTGAGAGCACCCGGAGCAATTACCTGCGGCCGGAACTGATAGGCGATCTGATCCACCTGGTAAACGGCACCATTGTGGAGTGCAACACCGCCTATGGCGGCAGCCGGGCTTCCACCGCCATGCACATCCAGCAGGCAAAGGACAACGGCCTTCTGGATGTGGCGGAGCTGGATATCCTGGATGCAGAGGGCAGCATGGAGCTCCCCGTCGAAAACGGAAGCCGCATCAGTGTGGACTACGTGGGCAGCCATTTCGCAAACTATGATGCCTTCCTGGTGCTGACCCATTTCAAGGGTCATGCCATGGCGGGCTTTGGGGGCGCCATCAAGAACATCTCCATCGGCTTTGGCTCTTCCATGGGCAAGGGCTGGATCCATTCCGGCGGTACCAGGACCAGCGGCAGCATCTGGGGCGAGCAGGATCCCTTCCTGGAAGCCATGGCGGATGCGGCCAAAGGCGTGGACCGGTATATGGGGGACAATATTGTCTATATCAGCGTCATGAACCGCCTGTCCGTGGACTGCGACTGTGACGGCAATCCCGCGGAGCCGGACATGCACGACATCGGAATTCTGGCATCCACCGATCCTCTGGCCATTGACCAGGCCGCCATTGACCTGGTGTATGCCCTGCCCGACAGCGGAAGCCTTATCCGCCGCATTGAGCGCCAGAATGGCCTGCACACCCTGGAAGCAGGAGAGAAAAATGGCCTGGGCAGCCGGAACTACCGTCTGGCTGTGATAGGAGAGTAAGCCATGCTGGACTGGATCCGGAGGGAAGCGGTCTATCTCTGGTACTACCTGGATATCCAGGTCAGGCAGATCGCACCGTACTGGGCGCTGGGCATTGTGCTGGGCAGCGCCGTGTCCGTGTTCGGAAAAAAGTATATCCACGGCGCGTTTGCCAGGATCGAACAGAAGAAAATGGGCTGGCTGGGTGTTATCCCGGCAAGCCTGCTGGGCATCGCATCGCCCCTGTGCATGTACGGTACCATCCCTATTGCTGCCTCTTTCTCGGAGCAGGGGGTGAAGGATGATTATCTGGCTGCTTTCATGATGTCCAGCATCCTTCTGAACCCGCAGCTGATTTTCTACAGCGGAGCCCTGGGAAAGACGGCCCTGCTGATCCGCTGCATCAGCTGCTTCCTGTGCGGCTGCGCTGCAGGATGGCTGATCCGGTTCTTTTACAGGGACAGAAGCTTCTTTGACTTTACCGGCTTTCACGAGGGAAGGAACCGGGACACGGATCCCAGCATGCTTATCAGGTTTCTTAAGAACGTATGGCGGAACATCCGGGCCACCGGCCCCATGTTTGCCCTGGGCATCCTGCTGACGGCCCTGTACCAGATCCACGTGCCGGATGACTTTGTCAGCGGGCTGTTTGGGAAAAACAACGGCTTTGGGGTCCTGATGGCGGCCACCATCGGTGTGCCGGTATACATGTGCGGCGGGGGAACGATCCCTCTTCTCATCCAGTGGATGGAGGACGGCATGAGCATGGGCAGTGCGGCGGCTTTCATGCTCACGGGCCCCGCCACGAAAATCACCAATCTGGGTGCCATGAAGATTGTGCTGGGCTGGAAACGGTTCATCCTGTATCTGGCCTTTGTGATGCTCTTTTCCCTGTGTACGGGAATTGCGGCGGATCTGTTCTGATAAAACAAAAAGAAGAAATAAGAAACAGAAAGGAAATGCTGAAGATGCTTAAAAAACTGATGGCCCTGCTGTTCGCACTGATTCTGACTGTTTCATGCCTGTCTGCCGCCATGGCGGAAGAGCATGCGGAAAATCAGGAAACCCTGGAGCCCACCAGCCACATTCTGGTGGTGTACTTCTCTGCTACGGGCACCACAAAGGGCGTGGCGGAAAAGCTTCAGGAGGGACTGAAAGCGGATCTGTATGAGATCGTTCCCGCAGAGCCTTACACGGATGCTGACCTCAATTACAATGACAGGAAAAGCCGCACCTCCGTGGAGATGGATGATCCCGCCTGCCGCCCGGAAATTGCCGGGGAGCTGCCTGACCTGGCACCCTGGGACACCATCCTGATCGGCTATCCCATCTGGTGGGGTGACGCGCCGCGCATTGTATCGAACTTTGTGGAGCAGGCGGACCTTCAGGATAAGACCATGGCGGTGTTCTTTACCTCCGGCTCCAGCGGCCTTGGAAACAGCATGAAGCATCTTGAGGAGCAGGCCGGGGCAGGCACCTGGCTGGAAGGAAAGC
>CAMOVR010000089.1 GCA_946627565.1 uncultured Clostridia bacterium | reverse complement strand
ACCTATTCACCTACCATATAATAGGTTAAACAGCTTTTTACAGGAGGTGTGCTCATGATTTCTACCAGAGGGCGCTATGCCATCCGGGTTATGCTGGATCTTGCGGAACATGACAGCGGAAGCTTTATTCCGCTCAAGGACATCGCCGCAAGGCAGGAAATATCCAAAAAATATCTGGAGATCATTGTAAAGGATATGGTGGCCGGAGAGCTTCTGACCGGCGCCAGCGGAAAGGGCGGCGGGTATAAGCTCTGCCGCAGGCCTGAGG
The DNA here is from genome assembly GCA_946627565.1 of uncultured Clostridia bacterium. Lineage (GTDB taxonomy): Bacteria > Bacillota > Clostridia > Christensenellales > Aristaeellaceae > UBA2943. Next base: position 14,314 of record CAMOVR010000089.1, on the reverse strand, counting down.
ATTATACGGTGGGAGAGATCCTGGAGAAGATGGAGGGAACCCTCTCCTCTGTGGCCTGTCTTGCAGGCCAGAGCAATGACTGCCCCAGAAAAGCCGCCTGCCGCACACTGCCCATGTGGGAAGAATATGACACGCTGGTGCATGACTTTTTCTACAGCAAAAAGCTGACGGAACTGATGGCGGTTCAGCCAGACAATGCAGGATCTCCTGACCCCGGAGACACGGACAGTCCTATATAAGCAGAGAGAAAAGCTGCGCCTGAGAAGGCCCACAAAAGGGAATCCCGCTATCTGGGATTCCCTTTTGTGGCGCAGGCTTTTCTCCTCTAAGGGGGCAATAATAACGGATGTCACATCTGTCCTCGCATATCCTTTTCGCTTTCCGTCATATCCTGCGTCTCACTTCCTGTCTTCCGTCTCCCTCCGTGCATCTCCCGCGGATTTCATATCTTCCAGAAGATCCAGTATCCGGAGGGGAACCTCAAAGGGCTCGGAGAAAGCGTTGATCACAATGTCCTCCACGTTTTTCCCGCTGCCCCTGGCCGCTTGTACAGCTTCCGGAAAGGACATTTCCATCTTTGAAACTTCCCGGCCGTATTCACCCATTTCTTCTTCAGATGAAAACACGGGATAATAGTATTTGTCACCCTTCTGAAGAATGTCCGGTTTCATGCGGACATGGTCATGAAATGTAATGGTTTTCCCCACGATGCTTTTCGCGTCCCCGTTTGCTTCCTTCAGCATATTCAGCACAGTTTCCGAATCTGCATCGCTTACCGTGGCACTGCACGGAACCCATACCATGCTTTCCCGGAGGATCATCAGAAGCTTGATCAGGTTCATCTCCGTCCGGTTCCGGTTGCAGATGCCAACTGCCCGCTTCAGAAAGGCCCCGCCCCTGAGCAGTTCCGGTGTGGGCGTTTCATCCGGCACAATGTACTCCACGCCTCCGTCCGCTTTGAATATTTTCTCGATTCTCTCCCTGGTCAGCTTAAAGGACTGCCCCCAGGGATTGATCACAAGCCCCTGGCATCCGCTTTCCATCTTCAGTACATTTCTGAGCAGGGAATCGATAAAATCCGAAACAATATGCGTCTGTGTGCCTTTCTTCTGTTCTGCCGGGGATGTAAAGGCCACCATCCAGCTTTTTCCTTCCCTGTCTTCCACCGTGCGGAAGGAAATGTGCTTTCTGTCCGTGCTGATCACGGCAGGAACCATGAAGTGCCCGTCCTCATGCATCCGCTCACGGATGGCTTCCAGCACAGCGGAGACGGTTTCCCCGCTCTCCTTAACGCGGCATGCCCGGATGGCCTCCTCAATCCGTTCATTTCCCCTGAGAAACGGGGTCTTTTTCAGCCGCATCCATTCCCGCACGGAACCTGTCCAGTACTGAAAGCATGTCCGCCGGCAGTCTTTTTCTCCCCTCCTCTTCAATCTCCCTGGGAATGCCGTAGAAAGCTTCCGCCATACCCCCCGCGATGCAGGTCAGGGTATCGCAGTCCCCGCCCAGGGATACCGCGGTCCTGATCACGTCTTCAAAGTCCTCTCCCGCAAGAAAGGCCGTTATGGCTTCCGGCACCGTGGCCTGGCAGGTTTCAATATGCCGGTACCCGGGGCGGATCTCATCGCAGGTCCGGGACAGATCGTATCCGAACTCCTCTGTGATATAGTCCCGGATTTTCTCCTTGCTCCAGCCGCTTCTGGCCAGGAAAATGGCGCTGGCTGTCGCTTCCGCACCCTTGATCCCCTCCGGATGGTTGTGTGTCACTTCCGCCGTCAGGCGGGCAATGCGGCGGGTCTCCCCGATGGTATCTGACAGCCAGCCCGCAGAGGATACCCGCATGGCACTTCCGTTCCCGAAGCTCCCGTAGGGCTTCGGGTTCTTTTCGTGCAGCCACTGGTAAAACATCCCGCCATACCCTGCATCCGGATAGCGTTTTCCCCATTTCAGCATGGAAGACACCAGCGCTTTCCTGATTTCCTCATCCGTTTTCCCCAGGGAGTCCATCAGGGCTTCCGCCACGGCAATGGTCATCACGGTATCATCCGTGAACGCCGAGCGCCTGCTGAAAAGCGGGAACTCCTTTACCTTCGGGCTCCTGTCAAACTCATAGGGCGCCCCGATCATATCTCCAAGAATTGCTCCCAGCATTACACGTTTCCTCCCTTTCTTCTGCCGCGTTTTTCGTAGTCTTCCTCAATGCGCCGCTTCCAGTTTCCGCCAATCCGTGCTTCACTTACCCGCATCTCGCATACGGTTTCCGCCAGCACTTCGTAATTCAGCTGCGTCCCCTCGTGATCGCTGTTGTAATTCGCTGCCCTGTCGGCATCGATGCCAAAACGGCCGGCGGTTTCAATGGCGTCCATGTTTGCACCCAGGAACAGGAACTCCCAGCCGTACTTTTCCTTCTGCCTCTCCACCATCTTTCTTACCTGCTCATACGAGTACAGATGGCTGCTGTTCTCCTGTCCGTCCGTGGTGATGACGAATATCGTCTTCTCCGGCCGGTCTTCCTCCCGGGCGTATTTATGAACGTTCCCGATGTGATGGATGGCTCCGCCTATGGCGTCCAGCAGCGCCGTGCTTCCCCGGACAAAGTATTCCTTTTCCGTCATCCGGGGCATGTCATGGATGGGAACCCGGTCATAGAGGACTTCACTGACGCTGTCAAAGAGCACCGTAGAAACCAGCACTTCTCCGTCCACATCCCTCTGTCTTGTGAGCATGCTGTTGTATCCCCCGATGGTGTCGCTTTCCAGCCCGCCCATGGAGCCGCTGCGGTCCAGGATCATGACCAGTTCTGTCAGATTTTTCTTCATCTTCGTTTCCTCCTTGCTTTGTTGTGACCTGAGTATAGCGCAGATGAAGATGGCCGTGGTCGCCTGTCAGGCGACAAATGTTTTCGCCCCGGACAGGCTCCCGTCCCATGGGCTTTCCCGGCTGCCTTCTTCATTATTTTGCCGGCCGGATGCCCCGCGGCGCCGTGTAAGGCACGCACCATAAACGCCCCGGGCCTTTTCATAAGGCACGGGGCGTATTATGGAAGATCTTATCTGATCAGCATGGACAGGGCACCGAAGAAGACAATCAGCAGGGCCAGGAACACCGCTTCCTGCTTCCACCGGCTCAGCAGCAGCCCGGCTGTTTCCCGCATGAAGGCGTTGGGCCAGAACCACCATTTTGTTCTGCTCCCGATTCCTTCCATGGGAATTCCCGCTTTCTCTGCCCAGATCCCGCTACGGAACACATGATAATTCGTCGTGGAAAAAATGGCCTTTCCCTCCGGGTTCATCTCACGGATGATCTCCCCTGAGTATTTCATGTTTTCCAGGGTGGTTCGGGACCTGTCTTCCACCCGGATGAGTCCCTCCGGGACCCCCTGGGAGATCAGGTAACGGCGCATGGCCTCTGCCTCCGGCATGGGCTCATCATGACCCTGACCGCCGGAGGGGATGAAACAGGCTTCCTTTCCGGAAACCTCCTTCTGTCTCTTCCAGAAGGCCAGCGCCCTGTCCACCCGGCCCTTGAGAAGCGGAGGCAGGGAACCGTCCGGCCGGAACCAGCAGCCCAGGATGACAATGAAATCCTTATCCGTATCCGGCTGGTACCTGGCCGCCTTGATGCCGCAGATCACAGCCCCGGTCAGCATGCACTGGAAATAGACAAATACGGTGGCATAGGTGTTCTGAATTGTCATGTAGATACGCCACTCCCGTTCCGAGCCTGCGAAGTCCCCCAGGAACACGTACCACCCCAGGAGTTCTCCCCCGATGAGGAGCACACTGACCAGAATGCCCAGCAGATTTGCCGGCCTCAGTCCCTCGTGCCGCACCAGGGCCAGATTGCTGACAGCCATGGCCAGGGCAAAGATGAGCAGCAGCGGCGTGGTCAGCATCATGAAACTCATGCTGGCGCCTGCTATGGTATCGAAGGCCCTGTACATGCCGTACACTGCCGGATTCAGGATGTGCATCACCGTAAGAAACATCATGACCAGCCCGGTTACCAGGGAGAAAATGGAAATGCCTGCGTAATAAATGGTCATATGGCTGTAAAAGGCCGCCCCGCGCTTTCCGAGGAACTGCCGGAACATGATTGCGCTCACCAGCAGCCAGAACAGCGTAACGGCAATGAGCACCATGCTGTCCCCCGTGAAGTTCCCATGGCCCGTATCAAGGACGGTAAGCAGACCGTCCACCTGCAGCAGGTGATAGGAAAGCTGCTCCCCATCCTTTGTTACCAGTTCCAGGTCCACCCTGCCCGGTTTCAGCGGTTCCACAGGAATCCGGACAAAGCTTTCCTGATCTTCCGCCTCTTTGATCTCTTCCATCTCACCGACGGTAAGAAGATCCGGCGGGTCTGTCACAATCTGTATGTTTCCGCTTTCAAAGGCCTCATGGATGGCTCCGTTCTCCAGAACATAAAGGCTGAAGGAATGATGAAAAACAAACCGCCCCAAAATGCACAGTACCGTCAGAACCAGTGCCAGCACCGCAATCTGTCTGCCAGCCTTTTTCAATGTCTTCTGTCCCCTTTCTGCTGCCCGGCGTTACCGCAAGCCTTCAGTTCTCAATAATCTGAATTCTGACGCCGTCCGGTCCTTCAATATGTACGCACCTTAATCCCGTATACGGATCCTGCTCCGTACCGCTGACCCGGATCCCGTTTTTCTCCATGCGGCGGACCACAGGTTTCAGGCGCCTCACAGACAATGTCAGCGTCTGGGGCGGCAGTAGATCCCCGGAGTTGCAGCAGTGGATTTCCAGCTGCATCCTGCCCATCTCCAGCAGCATGTTCGTGCCTTCCCCATGTTCCAAAATCAGCCGGCGGATCAGGCGGAACCCCAGCTTCATGACATAAAAGTCCATGATTTCCTCTTCACTTGACGAGCGCAGGGTGGTCCGGGTCAGGGTCATTTTCCGGGCAAAAGGATAGAGGGTCCGGCTCCGGGCGTGCCTCTTCCACCTCCGGTATGATTTCATCTCCCTGCGCCAGTCCGGATGCATCACCACATAGGCAAAGGACAGAAAGCACAACTGCCCGATGATGCCGCCGATGGTATTGGATACCAGATCGTCCAGATCATAGAATCCCCTGCGGAACATGAGCTGCAGGTTTTCCGTCACAAAGGAAATGATAAAGCAGGCCAGTGCGGGCCTGTAACGCACCCGGGCCCGGAACCATCCGAACAGGTAGGGCAGAAGGTAGCCCATGGGTACAAACAGCATGATGTTCATGTACACCTGGGCGATGTCTTCAGGCTTTACAATCTCCACATGGGAGGAAACCCCGGAAAGTCCTTCCGACAGGAACGTCTTCAGCAGTTCCAGCAGATTGAAGTCCACCTGCACGGCATTTTTCAGGTCCGCAAACAGGTCCACGTGAATCTGATAGCTCCGTGTGGCGGAACGGGAAAAGAAAACCAGATAGGCGACCATGATAAGATAGATGCCAAAGGCAGCATACAGCAGTCCCTGCCTCAGACGCAGCAGGGCATCCGCCCTGGGGTTAGTGCTGACCCCGCCCTGCAGGTTAAGCCCCAGCTTTTGAGAGATTTTCCGGTCCATTCCCGGCAGCAGGAAAACCATCACCAGCATCAGGCATGTCACCAGAATGTTTGTCACAAGGCTGTTTGCGATCGCCGTCATTGTATATCACCTTTCAAGGACTCCCGGCCTTTGGAGTTTTCATTATACCATCATTTTTTTGCGGTGTGTCAAGCTGTCAGGACACGCCGGGCTTTTTCCGGACTTTTTCTTTTCAGGCAGTTTCCGTTTCGTCCCGGAAGCTCTCTCAAAAAGGCGTTTCATGACGGCGGGAGTATGCTATAATGATGATACGGACAGGGAATATACAGCAGGCCCAAACCGTTTATCACTGAGAAAACTGTAATTCCCATGGACGGGTAGCTTTCTTTCCCGCGCTCAGACAGCGCCGGTTAAGAAAGCGGAAGCCTGTGCCCGTTTTGTCCCGCATTTCCCTCACATTCTGTGAAGGAGATGCCCTGACGCTTTCCCGGAGTCCGGGAAATGCAGCAGGCAAAAAAACGGAAAATCCATGGAGAATCCATATGGAGGCAAAAGTTATGAAACGCATGTCTGTCCTGGTACTGATGCTGCTATGCCTGTGTCTGACGGCACTTGGCGAGGTCAGTCCGGATGTATCCCTGGAGGTTGATACCTCCCGTCTTCCCGTATATGAGTCCACCGCTCCCTTCCTTGAAGAGCTGGGAGCTGTCAGGGACGATGCACTGCCGGTACTTGTCCTTCTGAATGGACAGTCCAGGCAGCTGGAGGTGACCGTCCGCTCCGGAAACCTCAGAAACAGACAGGTAACCATCCAGTCCGGCGACGAAACCGTAGCCAGGGTCCGGGGCACCTATGTACAGGGCGTGAAGCCCGGTGAAACCCTGCTGACCATTTCCAGTCAGCAGGATCCCTCCGTGTCCCTTCAGTACCGTGTTTATGTCATCCAGCCCGTCAGCCGCATCACCATCACGGCCCCGCAGCCCACTGTCGCTGTGGGATCCGAACTTCAGCTGACACCCGCCTTTTCCCCGGAAGACGCTTCCCTTAAGGCAGTGAACTGGTCATCCTCGGATGAAAGCGTGGCCACCGTCTCAGAGGACGGCACCGTCAGAGGCATCCGCCGGGGTTATGTCCGCATCACCGCCACCGCCAGGGACGGCAGCAATGTCCGTGCAAACGTGAGTGTCCAGGTGACACAGAACGCAGAGGAAATCAGGCTGAAAAAGACGGAACTTTCCGTGGACGTGGGCCGCACCGCCATGATGTATGCCGAGGTCCTGCCCCAGGAAACCAACGACAAGAATGTGGTCTGGTCATCCTCGGATGAGAGCATCGCCACCGTAAACAGCCAGGGACGGGTCACCGGTGTTTCCGTGGGTGAGTGCACCATCACCTGCACCAGCAAGACGGTCAGCACCGTTCAGGCATCCGCAAAACTGTATGTTCACCAGCCTGTGACGGGCATCACCTTCGGGGATGCGCCCGTCGTGTACGCAGGCGAGAGTGCCCGCCTGACATGGACTGTCGAGCCCGCCAGCGCCAGCATCCGGGCCGTCAGCTTTTCCTCCAGCAATGAAAAGGTCCTGCGTGTCAGCATCACCGGCACGGTGACAGGCGTTGCCCCGGGCGAAGCCTATGTGACCGCCACGGCCACAGACGGGTCAAACCGCAGGGCACGGGTCAAAGTCAAAGTGTTCCAGCATGTGACCGGCGTTCATATGGTCCGCAACACAGCCTACATTGACGTACGGGAGACCGCCACGGCAGGCGCTGTTGTGGAACCCAAGGGTGCCACCAACACCAACATGACGTGGGAAAGCGCGGACACCTCCGTCGCCACGGTGGAACCCGTGAAAAAGCAGCTGCACCGGGTCAGGATCACCGGCGTCAGCGAAGGTGAAACCGTGGTGACAGGCACCACAGAGGACGGCGGATATCAGACATCCATCCGGGTCCTGGTGGGGGACTGGAGCCATATGGCAAAGATCACCAGTGCCGAGATCAACGGCAAGGGACAGATCCTCATCGGCGTCAAGAACATCACCCACGATATGCCCCTTACCACTGTCACCGTCGAAATTGAAGCCTTCCAGCAGGGCGGCGCACCTGTTGCCATCAACCTCAAGGACGGCACCAACGTAATCAAGGGCGTTTACAGCAGACAGCTGGATCCCGGCAAAACCACCCATACAGACAAATGGAAACTGGAAGATCTTGATCCCAATGCGGCATTCCAGTGGATCACCGTGCGGGTCACCCAGTACCAGATTGACGGCGACTGGGTCAAAACCCTTCAGAAGCGCTACCAGCCCCGGTTTGAATACACCCCGGGCAAGTAATACATCATTCAGGAGGCACATATGAAAACACGCAGATTCACACGGCTTGTTTCCCTGATCCTGGCGCTGGCTCTGACCTGCTGCATGGCCGCCCTGGCCGAAGACGCCGCACCTTCTCAGGCAGAGGGAACCTACTACGTCTTTACCGATACCGGTGAAGATCTGAATGTACGCAGCACACCCGGCGGCGAAATTGTGGGCACACTTCCCTACGGCACGCAGGTAAGCTGCTTAACCAACGAGGGCGGCAATGGCTGGGCCTCCATTGAGTTTACCTGCGACATGCCCGGCAGCGGCATGGGAACCTATACCTGCTATATTTCCAGCCGCTATCTGCGCAAAACCGAGCCGCCGGCCGATCCCGCTTCCCTTCGTCTTTCCGCCCTCACCTCCGACACCGGCTCCCTTGCGGAAATCAATGCGGAGTTCCTCAGTGCCGTGCGTGCGGAGCCCCATACCGTCACCGTCCGTCCCACCCGGGCAAGCGGGTTTGTCAATCTGAGATGGGCGCCCACCGAGAACTCCGAGCTCATGGCCACCTATACCTCCGGTTATGAACTGGTGGTGCTGAAGGTCATGGACAGATGGCTGCAGGTGGAAGATCCCGTCACCGGCGACGTGGGCTTCATCAACAAAGCCTACGTGTCGGACTGAAGCGGTCCTCTCTGATATATACAGATATATACAGACATTTCAGGAGGTAAGACGATATGAAAAACATCCTTGCCCTGCTTGTGTGCCTTGCTCTGGCGCTGTGCTGCGCCGTTTCCCTGGCTGAGGAAGGAAAAACCGTGATCGGGGATCTCAGCATCAACGGTGCCTTCACCCTGCAGTGCGGTCTTCCGGAAGGCTATGAGATCCAGCCCACCAAAGTGGCCCCGGAACAGGTGACCGCCGTGATCCGCTCTGAGGATCCCCTCAAGCCGGTCATGCAGCTCTCCGTGGCCTTTGACGATCTGTACTGGGACGTGGACCGCTTAAACGACCTGAGCGACGAAGAACTGGCCGTGCTGGAGCGTACCTTTACGGACGTTGATCCCACCATCGAAATCACCTACGGGGATACAGGCCTGGGCACCCGGCTCCTGATCGCCCGCCAGTCCAGCACCACACCCAACTACATTGATTTCCTGTCCATCTATAAGGGCTATTTCGTGGAATTCGTCCTGGTGCCCTCCATGGAAGCGGAAGACACCACCCTGACAGATGAGCAGTTCTCCATGTGCATCGACTTCCTGACGGATCTGGATTTTGTTCCCTCCGACGCCCTGGCAAACGGCGGCCGCACCTTTGATGCCGGCACCTACACCGCCAGCCTTACTGACTACAATCAGGAAAGCGGAACCCTGCAGGCGCAGATCCGCCTCCGTGTGGAACTGGACCCCGCCATGGTCCAGAACCTGAAGGCCGGCGATACCCTGGACCTGGGCACGGAAACCCTGACGGTTGAAACCCTTCAGACCGATGAATACGGGGACATCCTGGTCAATGACGACCTGTACCTGATCATGTCGGAGGATAAGGTCCTGCCCCAGCGCTTTGACAGCTATCTGCTGGAAACCGCCGGCACCCTGAACCTGAAGGTTCCGGACGATCTGGTGTTCCTGGACTTCATCGACCCTGAAACCGGTTCCCCCCTGGATGAACCCACAGAGCATACGGCTCAGGAGTTTATCAGCATGTTCCTGGAGGGCGGCTATCCGGACTTTGCCTCGGATAACGTTGAAATCACACTGGATGAAAACGGCGGCCTTGCCGGCATCGCCCGCCGGTATGTCCCGTGGCAGTAAACGAAACCAAAAAACCCGCGGAAAGGCTGTTCTGCCTTCCGCGGGTTTTTGATGCCCGTGATCGATCCGATCCGGAAATCCCCGTGTCAGATGTTCGGGATATCCTGAATGTTGCTGTCCTCCTGGGACATCATACTGCCAAGGCTTCCCTTTTCCGTCCTGATTTTGTCCGTATCCATAAGCCCGGTCCTGTCCCCTGCCAGCAGGCGCAGGAAGAGGGCTGCCACCCGGGTTGCCCCCCGCTCATGGAGATGGCTGTTGTCCGCAAGTCCTTCCGGATAATGGGGATGCCCGGGCGCCACATGGCAGAACAGTTCCTTTGTGCCTTCCACCCCCGCATCCTGGAACAGCTTCATGGTGCCCCTCTCCATGTCCACCAGGCGTACCCCCAGGTGCCCGGCCAGTTCCCTGACCGCCGCGGGATAGTCCCCGTGGGTGGCCAGAAGCTGTCCGGAAGCATCAAAATGCCGCCTGGCGATGGATGTCACCAGAATGGGCTCCGCCCCCTGTCTGCGGGCCGCATCCACATACATGGTCAGATACTCCGGATAGGTGATGCGGGGATGGGTGCTGCGCTCCCTGTCCGCCTTTTCGTCATTGTGCCCGAAGCAGATCACAAGCCGGTCTCCCCTGCGCAGGCACAGTTCGATGAAATTCAGTCTCTTTTCCGCCACAAAGCTCTTGCTGGACCTGCCGGGAACCGCGCAGTTTTCAATATACACGTTTTCATCCATCAGGGCCTGCATCTTCTGGCCCCAGCCCGTCATGGGGGATACGTCTTCCGGGTAATCCGCCATGGTGCTGTCCCCGCACAGGAACCAGGTGGGTACCCGCCTGTCAGGCCGCCAGCCATCCCATCCGCTGATGCGCTCGGGAATGGTCACGCAGGATATCTCCTCCTGCGTCAGGGGACGCAGGCCGTCCCCGTCTGTCAGTACGCTGCATTCTTTCCCTTTGACCTGGCAGGACAGAAGGGTGGCGTGAACCGGAAGGAAGGATGTTTCAAAACAGCACGCATGAAACACTGCCCCTGTCTCCTTCGCGTCCCCTTCCGGGGCACTGTTTCCCTCATCCACCGTCAGGGTACACCGGTCAAGCCAGGCCCCTTCCCCGGCTGAAACCGGAATCATGCCTGCCCTGATCTTTGTGTTTTCCACATACAGTCGGTTCTTTTCGCCGGACACAAGAGCGTTTTTCCCGCCGGTGATGCTCAGGCCCCGGAAAATGCACCGGTCCCCTTCCACACAGACGGCGGTCTCTCCCTCCGACGTTACGGTCAGGTTCTCCACTTCCACATTCCTGCCCGTCACCTTAAGGGCGCATCCCCCGTCTCCGGCAAGCACCGTCCGGGCACCGGCTTCCCCAACAATCCGGATATTGTCCCCGGCAACCGTTACCTGCTCATGGTATGTATCCATGCGCAGCACAAAGATCACCGGAGCACGTCTGCCCCCCGGCACCGCATCCAGTGCATCCTTAAGGCTGGTAAAATCTCCGCTGCCGTCTCTGGCTATGATATACATGGAAGACCTCCTCTCAGATCAGCTTCAGGCCCTTAAGGCCATCCGCCACCAGGCCCGCATACGCCCGGGCGCCCCGCAGCTGCGTATGGGTATTGTCCTTCTGTCCGTCCGGGTATCCGGGCCAGACCCCGGGATCCAGCTGCATGTACAGTTTCAGGCTTTCTTCCTCGCCCATTTCCGTAAGCATCTCCCGGCTCTTTGCGTACACGTCAATCAGGGGAACCTGCCGGATGCGGGCTGCCACCCGCACCGCCTCCGGGTATTCCCCGAGGCTCTCCTGAAGAACATGGTCCTGATAGGACCGGACACAGATGGGTGTCAGGAGCACCGGCACCGCACCATAAAGCCTGGCGCTGTCCACAAAAATAAACAGATGGTTCATGAAGCTTCCCCAGGGATCCGTATGCCGCCACACCAGGTCACTGCCGTCATTGTGGGAAAACTGGATCAGCATCAGGTCCCCTTCCCGGATCTCCTCTTCCACCTTCTGGAACCGTCCCTCCGACAGGAAGGACTTGGTGCTTCTTCCCGCCATGGCATGGTTCATGATTTCCACACCGGGAAGATACTCACCCAGTACCTGCCCCCACCCGGTGAGGGGGGCAAGCTCCTGTGTATAACTGGCTGCAGTGGAATCGCCGCAGATATAGATTCTCATGATTCTCCCCCATTTAAGCGCTGTGTGCGTCCGGACGCAGCGGAAGGGCTGTATGGCTTCAATGCCTGCCCTGCATTCCGCGTCTTTCCGGGCGCGGATATATCATAGCCAAGTCTTATCCCGCCGGCAATCTCTGCCGGGCCCTTTTCCGATCTTTTTTCTTTCTCTTTTTTCTGCTATCATGCCTGAAGCTGACAGCAATTCTGAAATAACGAGGTGGTTATCCTGTCTCTCACCATCATTCGCAATGATATCACCCGCATGGAGGTGGACGCCATTGTCAATGCCTCCAACCCCGGCCTGAAGGCCTATGCAGGAGGCGTAAACGGCAGCATCCACAGGGCAGCCGGCCCTGAACTGGCCGCTGCCTGCCGGGAACTGGGCGGATGCAGGCCCGGGGAGGCCAAAATAACAAAGGGGTTCAACCTGCCCTGCCGCTATGTCATCCATACCGTGGGACCTGTCTGGGTGGACGGGGAGCATGGCGAAGAAGAAACGCTGGCAGCCTGCTATACCTCGTGTCTTCAGCTGGCCCTTGAAAACCATATCGAAACCATCGCCTTTCCCCTGATTGCCTCCGGCACCTACCGCTTTCCCAGCGAACTGGCACTGAAAACCGCCACGAAAACCATAGGCAGCTTCCTGGATCGGCTAGAGGATGATCAGGAGATGGAAGTCACACTGGTGGTTTACAGCAGGAATGTTTTCAACATCGGGCAGCGCCTGTACCGGAATATCCGTTCCTTCATCAGTGACAACCAGATTGAGCCGGATGACCCCCGGAGGCGTCAGGGCAGGTTCATTACATCCCGGGAAGAAGTCCTTTTTGAAGAGAACCTGCCGAACAGGCCATTTCACGCGCTTCACAGCCTCTCACAGGGCATTTTTCCGGAAGAAGAGAGCACAGTTCAGGCGGATTACGATGTGGCTGCCTCCAAAATGCTGCATCCGGCTCCTCCGCTCCTGGGCATGCGGCCGTGTGAAACGGAAGCTGACAGCTCTCTGGACGATTATCTGAAACAGGTGGATGAAGGCTTCCGGGACATGCTGCTGCGCAAGATAGACGAGAGCGGCATGACAGACCCGGAATGCTACAAAAAGGCCAATGTGGACCGGAAACTGTTTGCAAAGATCAAGAATCAGAAAGGCTACAAAACCAGTAAAAACACGGTTCTTGCCTTTGCCGTCGCTCTGGAGCTCCCGCTGAATGAAATACAGGAAATGCTCATGAAAGCGGGGTATTCCCTCTCCCGCTCCAGCATAGGGGATCTGATTGTGATGTACTTTGTCTCCCACGGCGTCTATGATGTGTTTGAGATCAACAGCGCCCTGTTCCGGTTTGATCAGGGCCTTCTGGGCTCAAAGCTGGAGCTCTGATCATTTGTCGCCTGTCAGGCGACCACGGCCCGTCTTTTTCCTGATATGCTCTCTGTGCAGGATGAGGAATGCATCAGCTGCAGAAAGAGAGGCTTGCATCATGAAAAAAGGGCTTACGGAAATGGTTTTCATTCTCGACAGGAGCGGCTCCATGTACAATATGGTGAAGGACACCATAGGGGGCTTCAACAGCATGATTGACCGCCAGAAGGCGGAAGAAGGTGAAGCCTTTGTTTCCACCGTGCTGTTTGCAAACAAAAGCCAGGTCATCCATGACCGGGTCAGCCTGAAGGAGATTCAGCCCCTGACGGAAAAGGAGTACCGGGTGGGCGGGTGCACCGCCCTCATCGACGCCATTGGCATGGCCATCCACCACATCGGCAACATCCACAAGTACGCCAGAGAGGAAGACGTGCCGGAGCATACCGTATTTGTCATCATCACCGACGGTCTGGAAAATGCCAGCACGGTCTATACCGCAGACCAGGTCAGGGAAAAGGTGAAAAGACAGAAGGAAAAATACGGCTGGGAATTCCTGTTCCTGGGCGCCAACATCGACGCGGTCCAGACCGCATCCAGTTTCGGTATCGACCCGTCCCGGGCAGCCAATTACCACAACGATGCCAGGGGCGTGGAAACCAACTTTGAAAGCATGACCCATGCCCTGAGATCCCTCAGGATGGATTCCGCCATTCCGGATGACTGGAAGGATGACATCGACAGGGATTATGCCTCCAGGTGATATATGCCCATGTAAAAACCCCGGCATGTGCCGGGGTTTTTACATACACGGATACCTGCATAAGGTGCAGGGAAAACGGTTTTTCTGACGGATACCCTGCAGAGACATCAAGGATTCCGCGCATCCGTGCTGAATAAAGTAAAGCAGCGCACCACACCAGCGGAGGACGACTGTATGACGAACGATTATACCATGCCCCGTCCCATGAACCCCCTGCTGCCTCCCATGTGGCATATTCCGGATGCAGAGGCACGCACCATGCCCGACGGCAGGCTCTATCTCTATGGCAGCTGCGACGGAGAAAACAGAAACATATACTGCAGCCGGGAATACCACGTCTTTTCCACGGAGGATTTC
>CAMOVR010000088.1 GCA_946627565.1 uncultured Clostridia bacterium | reverse complement strand
CGGGTTCGCCTTCTGCAGGTTCCTCTTCAGCAGTTTCGTTCTCAGGCAGTTTGTAGTCTGCCGCATTCTTGCCGGTCAGAGCCGTTGCCGTCGCCGTATAGAAGGGATTCTCCTCGGTGTTGGCATGGATCTCGTCTCCGCCCGTTACGGTGACAGCTACTTCGTCGGTCTTGTCATCAATGGTGACCAGGTTTGCCACAGAGGCTTTCACCGCTTTGGCTTCCCCGTCATAGACAAGGTTCTCGTAATCCGCCCAGGCAAGGACGACTTCCAGAGGCGAGATGGTATAGACCAGCGAAGCCTCCTCAGGCAGGGCATAGTTGGGATTGCTCAGGCTGACCGCTGTGGCCGTGTGTTCGCCGGCATGAATCTCATTGCCGCCTTCCACCACAACCAGGCACTCGTCGCCTTCCACAAGTTCACCGGCCGTTGCAGTGACCTGCTTTGCCTGTCCGTCATACACCAGGTTTTCATCGCCGGCCCAGATCAGGTCAACAACTTTGCCTGCGATGACGTATTTGTATTCTGTTGCCTTAAGTCCTGTGGTCTCGTCTGCGGTTTCAGCTGCAGGCAGGACGTACCAGGAAGCGTTTGCGCCTTCCAGGCCCGCTGCCACTGCAATGTACTCGCCGGCGTCCGTTGCGGTGCCGTTTTCCACGGTAACCGTCACCACATCGCTGCCAATCAGGTTGGAGACAGATGCTGTCACCTGTTTCTCTTCACCGTCATAGACCATGCTTTCCGGTTCTGTCCAGGCAAGGGTGACTGTCCTGGGTCCGACGGTCACGGCCGCGCGCACATAGTCGCTGTCGGCGGTCTGGCCGTTGTCCTTCCGCTCGGCGCGCACCACACAGTAGTAGACATGTTCGCCGGGGGTCAGATCCGTGGGCAGGGCAAAGGTTTCGCCAGTACCCACCACGGTGGCCATGGCTTCGTCATACCAGGTGTAGCTCAGCGCATACTCTGCGTTGTCAGCAGCCACGGCGCTGGCCGTCATCACGGCGTCTTCCATGCTGCCGTATTCCAGACCTTCCGGTGCGGTAACCGTCAGCGTGGCAGGCACAGCCCTGTACTTCTGATACAGTGCAGCCAGTTCGGCGGCGGGAAGCACTTCAATCTTAAGCGGCACGCCCAGTTTCGTGGTTTCCTTCACCATGGCGCTCTTGAAATGGAAGACAAAGTCCTGATAGTTGGGATACTGTTTGAGCTGGTCGTAAATCTGGTCCGTGATCAGGTAGAAGCGCTGCACGGTTTCACCGGCATTGAGTGCCTGAGGCACATCGCTGATGATGGTGGCTGCAGTTTCTCCGGCCCTCACAAGAGATGTCTGGATCAGCTGGCCCTCGCCACGCAGCTGCGGCCTGTAGATCACGGTATCGCTGTTTGCTTCTTCAGCGATGTTGGACATCTTCAGGTTGTAATAGAATTCGCCGTTGGTAAAGGCGTCCGGGATCTGCATGACGATTTCCAGATTGTCCGTTCCGTATACCGTCAGACTGCTCTCTGCCTCAAAGTGGCGGGTGATCAGCCTGTTGAACTCGGAAAGGATGCCGCTGAAATCGGCACTGACATTGTATTCGCCGGACTTGTCGCCCCTCAGGATCCATTCCACTTCCGCGGTGGTGCCTCCCTGGATGTCTCCAAGGTCCACAATCTTCGGGTTCCGCTCCTCCAGGATGGTCATGCCGGAGTCAGGATCCACGAACAGTTCCACCTGGCTGTCCAGGAGATAGAAGCTGGAGTTGGCGTTGTTGATGATGTACAGCTGTACCGTGTAGAACTCCTTGAGGATCTGGGATGCCACCGGCACCTTCAGGAGCACGATGATGTCATCGCTGATCACGTAGGGGTATACGCCCTCTTCGGAAATGTTGAACACGGTGTCGCCGCAGTAGTTGAAGGTCACTGTGGTGTATTCCAGGTTCACTTCATACTGCATGGTATGGTAGCTGTCCGGGTCGTCCAGATCGATGTACCCGGCTTCCGCTGCCTGTTCAATCTCGTCAAGGGTCATGCGGCGGGCGGTGAATTCACCCTCCACGATGTCCTTTTCCTCGATGATGAAGTCCAGGGAAGAAATGGTTCCGTTGGTCATCTTCACCGTCTGCATTTCGGGCAGGAATCCGTCCTTCAGCACGCCCACCTTGTGGAAGCCTTCCCTGGCGTTCTCATCTCCGCCTGCGCCGATGAAGGTCACGCGGCCGGTGGTGTCTGTCTTCAGGATTTCCTCGTTGGTTTCGCCCAGGTTGAAGTATACGGGCGCTTCACGGACGGGAATGCCGTCGGTGTCCACAACAGTCACGTTCAGCACGCCGGCCTGATCCGCGTTGACCACGGTGACCTCACGGGTCACGGTGGTTTCCTGGTTCAGGTTGTCCTTCGCTGTGACCGTCAGGGTCAGAACTTCGGACTCACTGTCGCCGGAGAGCACATAGACATGGGTGAAGGTGAGCTGTCCCTCTGCCGCTGTCTCCTGGGTGCCGTCGCCAAAGTCCACAGTAAGGGAGGTGATGGAACCGTCATCTTCGGTGCCGGTAAGGTCAAGCACGGTTTCGTTGCCCGTGATCACCATGCCGGGCATGTTGACGGAAACGACCGGCGGATGGTCGATGAAGTTCGTGTTCACCGTGACGGTGCTGCTCTTTCCGCTGTTTCCGTATACATCATAGGATTCAAGGTAGTATTCGTACACGGCATCCGCATTGGTGACGGTTTCGTCCGTCCAGGTATAGTCGGCCCTGTTGCCGTATCCCTGTACCCGTGCCATGCGCTTCCATGTACTGGCACCCTGGTTCCTGCGGTAGATGACGAAGCTGCCGGCATCCTGGACAGGCTCTGCGCCTACGTTCCAGGAAAGGTCCACCTTGCAGGTTTCCGTGTTGTAGGTGCCCGCAAGGCCCTTCACTTCCGGTGCCTTCAGGTCAACCTTCAGGGTGGTCTTTACCGTCTCGCCCCTGTTGCCGCTGCGGTCCACCGGGGTCAGTTCCAGTTCCATGATGTTGCCGTCAGCGTAGGTGTCTCCGCCTTCTTCACCCTGGAACTTGAGGGTGATCTGGATGGTGACATCCGTGCTGTCCGCTTCTTCGGGGTTCAGCCAGGTCTCTTCGATCCAGCTGGTTGTTCCCTGCCTGCGTACCTTCAGCAGAATGCGGTCCACACCGTTGTTGTCATGTACCAGGACATTGAGTTTGTCATAGTCCGGTCCGACGGTCTCACCGTTGGCGGGTGCATACTGCCGGATTGCCGGCAGGTCGGTGTCCAGTACCAGACGGATCACGGCTTCGTAGCCGCCGTCCTCCGTGGTGGCTGTGACAGTGGTTTCACCCAGGGCCTTGACGGTCACAAGACCGGCTTCGGTCACTTCCGCGATGGCAGCATCCGCAACGCTCCAGGTGACGTTCTTATTGTCTGCATCATCAGGCAGCACCACAGCCGTCAGCTGGGCCGTATCGCCCACCTGGCTTAAGTACACCGTGTCGGTCACCTTGCCGTCATACTGGATGTTGACGCCGGTGACTTCAATGGACTTGGCCATGTCATGCAGGTGCAGTTCCGCGTTAACGGCTTTGCCCGTATAGACCGGCTGGATGCGCAGCACATAGCTGCTGCCTGCCTTCAGGTCCCCGTTCATGGTAAAGTCGGGATCCCCGGCAGCGCTCACCACAAGCTGCTTGTTTGCGTCATACAGGAAGGCCTTGACAGGCGTATCTGCATGACGGGAGTAGATGCGGAAATTGCTGTCGGCTTCAGGTGCAATCAGGCAGAAGACGGATTCGTCCTCCCCGCCCTGAACCTCCTGTGCCGTGTCTTCCGCAAGGGTCGCAAGGGTTGAAGTATCCAGATCCCTGACTTCCACGTTATAGGAAACGGTCTGGTCAAGGTAGGAAACGGTGACGGGATAGGTACCCGCCTTCAGGTTGCCCGCGGCGTCCGCTTCAATGCCGGACAGGTCAACAGACATGGTAACGCCCCATGTGCTGCGCTTGCCGTAGGCCACTTCTTCGTCTTCCCCGTCCTCATACTGGATCTGAAGCACCAGATCGTCCGTCTTCACGTCCGTCAGACGGTCATAGAAGGCGTAGAAGAGGGTCTTTTCAGGATCGTTCAGGGTGAGGGATTTGATGGCGGGCTTGGGGCCTGCGAAGATGGCATATTCCGCTCTGGCGGAAGCGCTGTTGTTGACCACCACCAGATAGCTGGAGGAAGCCTGCAGCTTCACCGCATAGTAGCGGCGGCCCGTTGTTTCCTTGACGCCCCGGTTGAGGTTCAGGGGATTCATGCCGCTGGTGTAGACGGTGACTTCCGTGCCCTCAGGTGCGTCCAGGGTGAACTGATAATAGGTCTCTGCGTCTGTGGTGAACTGATAGAGCCTGGTGGAAGAAGCTTCCACGGTATCCACCTGTACGCCGCTGCGCAGGTCGGTGATGCGCTCCACCAGGGCTGTGCAGGTGCCGCCGGTTCTTTCGCCGTCTTTGCGGATGCAGCCCTTCAGGTAGTAGTTCCTGCCGGAGAGCAGATAGACCGTGGCCTCACTGCCCTCGGGGTTCTTCACCGCCAGGGTCAGGTCCGTGTAGGAAGAGTTCTTGACCGCTTCAATTTCAGGCTGGAGGCCTTCCCCGTCTGCGGCCAGGGTGAAGGTATAGAAACCGCTTTCTTCAGGCATGAACCTGAGATAGGCGGAATCCTGGGCGGAGGTGAGTTCCTGTCCTGCGGACCATGTGCCGGCCGTCAGGCTTGTGAGGGAATCACTGTCAGCCAGATTGATGGCATAGCTGCCGCTCACGCCCATGTAGGTCATGTAGACATACCTGGTTCCGGCTTCTGTTCCCAGCATCCGGGTTACGCTGTCCGTGCTCAGAGAGGTCTGCATGGTGAGGCCGGTCTTCGCACTGGTGCCGGTGCCATTTGAAATAACGATGTTTTCCGTGGTGCTGTCTTCATAGGTGACGATTGCCTGCAGGCCTTCGTCACTGTACTGCCGGTCAATGCCCAGGTAGTAGTTGGTCTGGGGCATATGGTCCGGATCCGCCGCAATGGAGCTGACCGGAGACAGCTTCTCGGCCGTGAAGGTCATGGATACGGATACCGTGGTGCTGTTTGACAGCCTCAGGCAGTAGATTTCATCTGCTGTCAGCTGGAACACCCGGATCTGCTTTCTCTGGCTGCCCTCTGTCAGGCTGTTGCTGAACAGGGCAGACTGTTCTGCCATGTAGTTGTTGTAGAGGGATACACCGGGGGTCATGCCGGAAGCGGCGGCCTCAAAGCGATAGTAGCCGCTCTCGGAAGGCGTGAAGCGATAATAGCCCGCATCCTGTGCGTTGATGGTCACAGTCTGCTCGCCTTCCAGATCCGCCAGATCCTCGATGGAACGCGGAACTACATTAACATCCGTGTATACGTTGCTGTAATGGAAACGGACCACGTATGCCACGTCCGTCTTGATGGTGCCGTCCTCGTTCTTCTGCCAGTTGGGGGTGTCATATGACATGGTGTAACCCATGAGACTGTTCGTCTTTGTGGTGGTATGGTTGACGCCATAGGTCATCTCTTCCGTGGTGCCGTCATCGTAGGTGATGCGGAAGAGCAGGTCCACAAAGCTCTTATCCACATTGCTTTCCACTGTGCTGCAGAAAATGTCGCCCTCTGTCAGAAGTTCCAGCTTTGTGGGATTGGCGCGCTTAACCAGGGTCAGGTTAAAGGCATAGCTGGAATTGCTTACCTTGTAATAGTAGGTCTTTCCTGCTGTCAGCTGATAGGACAGCCGGTACTGATACCCGCTGTAGTAGCTTCCGCCTGTCAGACTGGAAGAGCTGTCGGGTGAAGAGTACAGATACAGATTTGTGTAATAGTAGCTATTGCTGGCCTCTCCTCTGGCGTTGAGATAGTAATACTCAGTGGTTTCAGGCGTAAAGGAGTACCAGAGTTCCCCGCTGTTTGCCGTCACATTGACAGGTGTGTTCAGGGAGATGGGTACAATTTCCTTTTCCGTGTTTTTCTCAACCGACAGGGTGATTTCCCTGGTACCCGTGCCCACAGAGCTGAGGTTGTACCTCACATAGCATGTCTGGCCCCTGCGGACATAGGCGGAGGTGTTGTAAAGGGTCTTGTTGCCGGAATAGTCCGAGGTGCTTCTGTAATTGACAGACTTGTAGGCGGAATTGTACAGACCGCTATAGGACACATAATAGTCTGTGCCGCCGGAGAGCGTCAGATTGTAGAATCCGTCCTCGTTTGCCAGGAACCGCACGAAACCTGTGCTGTTCCCGGGGTTCTCAGACTGGCCGGAATAGCTGCCCTGACCCTCTTCATTCAGCGTCAGCCTGGGCATTTCGCTTACAGGCGCCACCGTGATGGGAACGGTGAGGATGTCCTCATCCAGATATCTCACCTTTGCCTGGTACGTACCGGGCTTCAGGTTGCCGGATGCGTCGTATTCCGCATCCTCCGGCAGCAGGAGACTGTATCTCTGGCCGGTCTTGGAGCTAGTGCTGTATGCATACAGGGTCTCTGTCTCCGTGTCGGTGTAGGTAAGACGGATCTGCATTCCGGAAGACAGATCTGTATCCTTTGTTATATTCTCAAGTTTGTGGTAGTACCTGGTTCTGGGCATCTGGACAATCTCCGCAGATGCAACCGCCAGGGTGCTGTCGGACAAAACAGAGTACGTGGAAGAATTGCTGTAATTGTACATGGTCAGCAGATACTCAGTACCTGCCTTCATGGATGCGCCGATGGTTGCATTGTAGCGGTACACCCCGGCTTCGCTGTCATATGTTCTGTTTATGTACTTGTATGCCAGCTGACTGGTGGATGTATTGTCATACAGATAGATATATCCTTCGCCAGAGCTTTCCACCTTGAAGGTGTATACCCCGTCTGCGCCTTCCGGTACGGAAATGACCATGGCGTCATAACGGCTCAGGCCGGTTTCACCGGTAAAGCTTACCGGAATCGCCTCGGGAAGCATACGGCTGAGCTTGTGCATGTAGGTACCGGGGTTCCCGGAGCTCACATAATCCCGGATATAATACTGTCCCTTTGACAGATAATAGAAATATGTTCCGGCCGTGGTGTACACGGTGCTTCCGCTGACGGTTGCACTGGTATAATTGTACCCGCCGCTGTAGCTGACGCTGGCACCGTTTTCACCGGTATAGAGGCTGGAATTCATATAGACTGTAGATGTGTTGGAACTGATCTGATAATCATATCTGTAGAAACCAGGCTGCGTGATATTCAGTGTATACAGGTTTCCCTGTACAGCCAGTTCCTCTTCATTTCTCTCCTGCTCGGGAACAATGGTTCCAAAAGGTGAAGCTGAGAGAATGTAATTGCATTCGGAGCTGCTGCCCGTGGAAATGCGCACCACATATTCTTCACCTGCCTGGAGTGCATACCCATAGGTATATCCGTAATAATAACCGTCCGCCGCTGAATAGGAATGACTGTAACTCAACCTGCTGGACAGTGTCTGCGTCTCACCTGCCTTGTACAGATTCACAGAGGGATAATAACTGCCTGTTGCATGCGCCTTTATTGCATACATCCCGTTTTCCGGTACCGTGAGCTTCCAGCTTTTTACTTCGCTGCCTGTAAATGTACCGGTCTGTTCTGTGCCGTCCGCTGCGAGCACTGGGATGTCATCCCCCAGCTCATCCACCGTAATCGTAAAGGAGGCAGAAGCGCCCGCATATGTAACCAGTGCTTCATATGTGCCGGGCTCAAGTATCACATAGGGGTTATACGTGTATTTGGACCCGTTCAGTTCCACCTCGACATATTCACCCGTGTTCTTGCTCCTGCTGCCGAGAGAAAGGTTTTCCTCAATGCCGGCTTTCAGAACCGACTTGACGGCAAGGCCGGTGAAACTCACGCTGGCATCATACGGGTAAGTGTATTCTGTCCTGTATGGCAGGGATGTGATCTCAATGGATTCAGCCTGTTCTGACAGGGCCAGGTGTACGGGGAAGGAACCCGTGTTGGAAGAGCTGTACATACGGGCCATGAAGCGGTATGTGACACCTGCTTCCAGGGTATACACCATGGAGAAGTTGTTTCCATCTCCGCTGTCATCATCCGAAATCAGCTGCCTGTCGCCCTGATAAATGGCACCCCAGGTATCGACTGATGCCGAGGAATAATAATGGTAGCGTGCCGTTTCCTCCGGCGTATAGACAAACCATGCCCACTGTCCGGCACTTTCAATGGATGCTGTTTCCGGACCGTCCGGCGAAATGGAGTTCTCCGCCGCGCCCTCTTCCAGGAGGCTCATGAGCAGCGTGCAGGTATACTCCTGGCTGTCATAGATCCAGGTTCTTCCTTCCAGAAGGTAGGTCTCACCCTCCAGCAGATACCATTCCAGATTGTAGGAATAACCGTTGTTGGTGGACCTGTAAAAAGGTACAGAATACCCTTCTTCATTATAGGCATACAGAGAAAGGCCGTTATTGCCGTTATAACTGCCCGTCAGGCCATATCTGCCGGTAGCTTCCGGTGTAAACTTCACCTGCAGCCATGTCTGATCCTGTCCTGTCAGTGTAGTGGACCATTCCTCCTCCGCCGTCAGGGCCGGAATGCTTTCATCTATGCCTTCTCCGGTAACCGTCACATCAAAGGTGTCGGAAGCGCCAAGGTAGGTAACCGTCACAGGCTGTGTACCCGCAGACAACCGGCCATTGCTGTCAGTGGCTATGCTGCAGCCGCCGCTGTAGTAGATGCCGGTAAGGGTAGAAGCCTTGCTGTTGTCCGGATATACGGTTTCTTCCTCGCCGTCTTCGTACACAATATGCAGCTCAAGACCTGTAAGATTCAGTCTCTCCGTTCTCACATATTCTGTTTTTTCCGGCAGGCTTTGCACGGTCACTTCCTTTACCACCGGCATCTTTTTAAAGCAGAATCTGTATTTGGCTGCACCCGCTTCGTCTTCATCTGTGCTGTTGGTAAATGTGAGCTGCACAGCGGATCCTTTGTACATCCGCACAAGCTGGTCATAATAATAGTGCTCCGTACCTGCATCGTCTTCTTCCGAATGACTGCCGTAATACGAGCTTCCCCAGCTGCCGGAATAATTTGTACTGGGGTATATGGAATCCGTCAGTCTGAGATGATAGTACGCATCCTCATCCGAAGTGAAGGTAAACACAGCAGACTGATCCGGGTCAAGCACTCCCTGTTCTTCTTCTCCCAGGGTTATGGCTTTGCTCTCCGCTGTCTGTTCATTTCTGGTCATCCGGGCTGTCCATTCTCCGACATACCCCAGTATGACATAATAGGTTTCCCCCGCTTTCAGGAAGCCGGTGGAGTATTTGAACACATTTTGCCGATAGGATGCCGGCAATTCAGAACTGTCCGTACTCATGCCGAACAAAGCAGCATCCGTCCCGGCTGCATCCACGATCTGGACTTGTCCATAGGATGATATTTGATTTGAGAACCCTGCATCCAGAATGTATGTTCCATCTTCTTCCGGGGTATATGCTGCGAACATGGCGCCGCTGCCCTGCCGGAAATCAGATGAAAGCGCAGGCGCAGTTGAAATGCGCATGGTAACCTTGTTGTTTCTGCTGCTGGAACTATCCGATAAGTAAGGCTTTACTGTGTATGACGCGCCTTCCTGCAGCAGGTAAATCCGGAAACCGTACCGGGTGTAGTAACCGTTGTTGTTCCCATTTACTTCCTGGAGTGTTGTGTTTTCTGCATCATAAAGATTCAGATAACAATACATACTCTCCTGGCCGGTGATGCTGAAAAGATAGTAATCTGTAGCAGGCGCTGTAAAAGTATACCAGTCTCCGGCGTTGCTGATACCGAAAACGCGGTCCTCATTCAGCTCAGCCGCAGGAATCTGGTCTGCCCCTGTCACCTGTGCCGTATAAGACTCAGACCACTCATAGTACTTCAGTGTCAGGGTAAATGAACCTGTTTTCAGCAGTGTTTTCCCGCCGCTGTAGAAGGTCTGTGCGTTATGGCTGGACCTCAGATAATCATCCCCTGAATAATTATCCCAGTTATAGCCATTGTTCCGTATGGCGGTGGAGCCGTCAGTGTATGTGATTTTAATGCATGCGCCGGTTGCACTGATGCTGGAATATGTATCCCTCTCCTGATAATAAATCAGGCGGGGTTCCTGCAGCACTTCCACGCTCTCAATGGCCTTGCGCAGATAGCTGATGCGCACCTGAAAATCGCCTACAGTATCATCGTAGCACATCTGTGCCGCGTAATAGTAGGTTTCTCCTGCCTCCAGGGCAGCATCCAGCTGAAAGTTCGCCATTACGTTATCTTCCGAAGAATAGGACGTGGTCGGCCGGTCGTCATTCTCCGCCAGAGCCTCGCCCTCCACGTCTGCGTAAACAGCAGCGCGGTTGTCATAGTCGCCGGTGGCTTCGAAGCGGTATACGCCGGGCGTTTCCGGCGTAAAGGAAAACCACTTCACTTCCCCGGCCTGGGAAATGATGACATCCGTGTCCGTGTCAAGCGACAGTTCCTCATATGCACTCCCGCCGCCCTCACCAAGGGCAGTGCCCATAAGGAGCACGAGGCATACAAGAACCATCCCAAACATGGTGAAGATCCCAAAGCGGTTTCTTCGCCCTGTTTCCTGTTTCATGCAATGCATCTGATCAACCTCCTGAATGCACTTTGTGTGCAGAAGATCGTGGGAAACCATATTTGTTTTTATGGTTACATAGAATGCTATCACACGGGGATGGAAGGGTCAACGAGTAGACATGCATAACATTCATGTTTACTTAAAGTACATTAAATGTATTCATACGATATTTCTGTTTTTCAACCGGATGTCATATGCTTCCTGTGATATACAACAGAATATGCATGATGGAGCGCAAAAAGAAAAGCGCAGACATTTGCACTGTTCTTTTGTGCCATGTTCAAACCCGGGAACCTCCTGAGGATACTTCCCGGATTCCCTCTTATCCCGGAGCCGGATGTGACATTCCGGCACCTGCCGGGGTTATGCTTTTCTGATCTGATCCGGCCCCTGTCTTCTTCCGAAAAAAACAGACCGGCGTACAGGCCGGTCTGTTTAGGACATTGTCTTCAGGTGCCGGAAAGCACCTGATTGCTTTTCCCGAAAGGTTTCAAACAGTGACTGTTTCCATGGTCAGATGCCTTCCCTTTACCGCCGCACAATCCGGATATCGCTTTCAGTGTCAAATGCATCTGCGGGATACGTCAGATCCCGGGGCAGCTGAACAAAACGGAGATTCGGACAGTCCGCAAAGGCTCTGCTCCCAATGGATGTGCAGGTGTCTGGAATGATGACGGCATCGAATGTCCCGCCGCAGAATGCTTCCTCCCCGATCTGATCAAGTTCATCCGGCAGGAACAGGATGCCCGTCATGGATTCGAGCTGATGATTCTGCCACTCGATATATGCCTCATTGAATTTGGCTACCGGGACATTCACATATGGACGGGACTGCTTGACAAAGGAAGCCCCCTGATTAAAGAGATCCAGATCCATGTACAAGGCATGCGGATAGGGACTTGCCATGTATCCCGAAGGATAGTACGCCACATTGTAGTATCTGCCGTTGTCAGATAAGTAATCCAGAACAATGAATTCCGTTGTATTGTCGTGTATGCACGTATACATATCTGTATCCCTGCTGCCATCCTGTGCAGGCATGCTCTGCGCGGCACAACGCCCGCTTAAGACGGCATGAAACACTGCCGCAGTCCGGCCAGGGCACCCTTTCTTCCTCCTTTCCGTTCATGGCTATAGGATACACATACGGTTAAGGACTGTCATGTTTCGTTTCGAATCATTCAGGTGTTTCCCCGTGTCTATCTGAAACATCCCCTGTGACGCTCCTGTGACGCTGGCTGTTCTTCACGGAAAACTGCCCGGAAATACATAAGGCAGGAAACCCGGATGGGGGGCCATGCCATGCAAAAAGACCGGGGCAGGAGAAACCCCTGTCCCCGGTCTTATGTATACATGTATCCTGTCAGACGCGTACTGCGCGGAGCTTTCTGTCGGTTCTTTCCATGTCTTCCTTCGTCTTGTTGTAGAAGCAGTCCCGGACAGGCTTCACCTGGTCCTCATGGACCTTTCCTGAAACCTCTTCAAACCATCCGGGAAGTTCCTCCTTAAGGATGGCGCGGGTGTCTTCATTTTCCAGCAGGTCCAGTACAGGTGACTGGATGGAATAGGGATGCAGATAATCCCTGAGGGGCATATAGCTCCAGTCATATATGCCTGTGGTGACATGGAAGCTGCTGTCCTCCGCCTTGTCCGGCAGTACCACATCCGCTTCGCACCCCTCCGGGACTTCCGCCCGGATCCGGATCATGCCGTCATCCTTTATTTCCCAGGAAAGGTACCAGGTGCCGGCTGCGGAAGCGTAGCGGATCCTGGCATAGTGGAGCCGTCCGTCGGGATGGGGCGCCAGTATGGCCTTCTTCCATCCGGGGGCCGCGTTTCTCAGGCCCATGATTCTGGAATAGATGGCCTCGCAAACCGAGCCGTAGGCATAGTGGTTCAGGCTGTTCATGCCGGTTCCGGAGATGCTGCCGTCCGGGTTCAGGCTGTTCCACCGCTCCCAGATGGTGGTGGCCCCAAGGTTGACGCAGTAAAGCCAGCCCGGGAAGGAGGTTCTCAGCAGCATCCTGTAGGCCTGTTCGCCCATGCCATGGTCAAAGAGTGCCGGGAGCATGAGAGGGGTTCCGGTAAAACCTGACTTGATGGCGTAGAAGTCCCTCATGAAGCGGCGCCTGAAGCCCTGAAGAAGCTTCTTCTCATCCGAATACAGCCCGAAGGTCAGCGCCAGCACATAGGCTGTCTGGGTGTCCACAGCAAGCCTGCCGTTTTTCGTCACATACTCGTCCATCAGGGCGTCATGCACTTCCCGGGCCAGGGAGGCGTACTTTTCTTCTTCCTCCTTCAGCCCCAGCACCCCTGCCGCCTTTGCCGTGAGGTTCAGGGAGTAATAGTAGTAGCAGCCCTGAATGAAATTGCTCTCCGTGCCGCCGAAGGTGCTCTGGTCCGTCATGCCGTCCTGGGCCACCCAGTCCCCGAAGGTGAAGGTGGTAAACACGGTGTGGGTCCCGCCTTCCTTCTGATCAAGGGAGATCAGGTACTCCACATAGTCCCGCATCATGGGCCAGTTTTCCTTCAGGAGCTCCTTATCCCCGTAGAACATGTACACATTCCAGGGCACAATGGTGCCGGCATCCGCCCACACCGCGCCGCCGTGCATTTGCTCGGACTTCAGGCACGGTGCGTAGGGCGGGATGTCACCGCCGCAGTAGCGGATCTGGTCCTCCCGCATGTCCCGCATGAACTTGCGGTAAAACGCTTTGCAGTCCATCTGGTAGCATGCGGTGTTCACGAAAACCTGGGTGTCCGCCGTCCAGCCAAGCCGCTCGT
Organism: uncultured Clostridia bacterium; assembly: GCA_946627565.1. GTDB lineage: Bacteria > Bacillota > Clostridia > Christensenellales > Aristaeellaceae > UBA2943. Next base: position 1,254 of record CAMOVR010000088.1, on the reverse strand, counting down.
CCCTCTGGGGGCAGTCCGTGGGCACGTCCACAAAGTTGCTCATCTGGCCCCACAGGGCATTGTGCATCAGCTGGTTGATGCCCTTGTGTCCGGTTTCCACTTCCAGGGTCATGGGCAGGTCAGAGGACAGGGCCAGGGCGGTAAAGTCTTCCGGATTTACTTTCTCCATGCCTTCTACCTTTACATACCTGAAGCCAAAGAAGGTAAAGAAAGGCTCGATTTCCCGGACGGTGCCGTCTGAGGTATAGAAGTACTCGGCTTTTGCGGATCTCAGGTTGTCACGGTAAAAGCAGCCCTTCTGCAGCACTTCGCCAAACTGCAGATGGATCCGCGTCCCCCGCTTTTCCCGGCATACAAAGCGCACAATGCCCGCCATGTTCTGCCCAAAGTCCAGCACGGTTTCCCCTGCCGGGGTATGGATCAGTACAGGCTTCAGCTCTGCCCTCACCCGGACCGGCGGCGAAAACCAGGGAATCAGGTTCCAGTGCTGCTCCGCCACTTTGCAGGGCACCGGGTTTCCCCTCTCCAGGGTATCGTTGCGCTCTTCACCGTCATAGATGTCCGTAAACACCACAGGGGACTGGAAGGCTTCCCAGGTTTCGTCTGTGGAAACGGTCTGCTTTTCCCCGGACAAAAGGACGGCGTCCAGCCGGGCAGCTGCCATGAGGATGGTTCCCCACCTGGCCCGGTTGTTCTGGGTAAAGCCGATCCTTCCACGGTACCAGCCGTCCCCCAGATAGATCTCCATCAGGTTGTCCTCTTCAAGGAGATTCTTCACATCCAGGGTCTGGCAGCGCACATAGGCGTCATAATCGTTGAAGCCCGGGGTCAGGTACTCCTTCCCTGCCCGCTTTCCGTTGATGTATACCCGGTACACGCCAAGGCCCGTGACGGTAAGCACGGCGGAGGAAAGCGGCCCCTTCAGGGAAAAGCGCTTTGTGATCACCGGCAGAGAGATGGGTTTGGACGGGGTGATGAACGTAAGTTCAGGTATCTGGCTGCTCATGCATGTTTCTTCCTTTCTCAGCTGGTCCAAAGAGGTTGTATCTGCAGATTTTTGTAACGCACGCATAAGAGATTTTTCCGTATGCAGTATAATCAAAAGCGGAAGGTTTGTACACCTTTCAGAAGGTGAATTTAAGGGAATTACAGACGGCGGATACCCGGGCCTGAAACTTTATTTCATCCTTCTTTCATCATTCTTTCCTTTCGGATTAATGGAAAGTCTGCTATACTTCCGGCATACGGGATGCT
>CAMOVR010000087.1 GCA_946627565.1 uncultured Clostridia bacterium | reverse complement strand
CCCCATCAGGCACAGGATTGACAGAAGTCTCACAATTCAGTATACTCCATAGCGTGTGGAAAGCAGATGTTTTCCACCCGGATTGCGGTTTTCCCATGTGCGGCAAAACGCAGTGCGGTCCTTTCCAAATCTGTCTCATTAAATGAGATCTGTGTTAAATAACAGGAGGAATGCAATCATGGCCTATTTGGAAATCGTAAGCGTTATCGGCCGCGAAATTCTGGACTCCCGCGGCAATCCCACTGTCGAAGCTGAAGTTATGCTGGATGACGGCACCATCGGCAGGGGCATGGCTCCCAGCGGTGCATCCACCGGTGCTTTCGAAGCTCTCGAACTGCGTGACGGCGACAAGGCCCGTTATGGCGGCAAGGGCGTGCTGAAGGCTGTTGAGAACATCAACACTGCCATCTCTGACGCCATCGTTGGCATGGACGCATCTGATATTTATGCTGTGGACCAGGCTATGATCCGCGCTGACGGCACAAAGGACAAGAGCAACTTCGGTGCAAACGCCATCCTGGCTGTTTCCATCGCCTGCGCACGTGCTGCCGCTGCTTCCCTGGATATCCCGCTGTACCGCTTCCTGGGCGGCGTAAACGGCAACCGTCTGCCTGTTCCCATGATGAACATCCTCAACGGTGGCGCTCATGCTGCCAATACCGTTGACGTGCAGGAATTCATGGTTATGCCCGTTGGCGCCAAGAGCTTTGCTCAGGCTCTCCGTATGTGCGCAGAAGTGTTCCATGCCCTGGCTGCTCTGCTCAAGAGCCGCGGACTGGCTACCTCTGTTGGTGACGAGGGCGGCTTTGCTCCCGACCTGGCTTCCGATGAAGATGCCATCAAGGTCATTCTTGAAGCTGTCGAAAAGGCCGGCTACAAGCCCTATGAAGACTTCATGCTCGCTATGGACGCCGCTTCTTCCGAATGGAAGGGCAGCAAGAAGGGCGAATATGTCCTGCCCAAGGCTGGCACCAAGTTCACCTCTTCCGAACTGATTGCTCACTGGAAGAACCTGGTCGAGAAGTACCCGATCATCTCCATCGAAGATGGTCTGGACGAAGAAGACTGGGAAGGCTGGCAGGAGATGACCCGCGAACTGGGCGGCAAGGTCCAGCTGGTTGGCGATGACCTGTTCGTGACCAATGTTGAACGTCTCTCCAAGGGCATCGAGATGGGCGCTGGCAATGCCATCCTCATCAAGCTCAATCAGATCGGTTCTGTTTCCGAGACCATCGATGCAGTCCGTCTTGCCCACAAGAATGGCTACACCGCCATCACCTCTCATCGTTCCGGTGAGACCGAGGACACCACCATTGCCGACCTGGCTGTTGCTCTCAACACCTGCCAGATCAAGACCGGCGCTCCTTCCCGCAGCGAGCGCGTTGCCAAGTACAATCAGCTTCTCCGCATCGAAGAAGAACTGGACGAAGCCGCTGTATATCCGGGCATGAAGGCCTTCAATGTGAAGCGCTGAAAAACCTGAACAGAAAATCAGCCAGGACATTCTGCGTCCTGGCTTTTTCTGACGGAAATCTGACTGTATCCACACCCGGCCCTGTTTAAGCGCCTTAAGCATAAACAGACAGCCTTCCCGAAAAATTCATCCGGGAAGGCTGTCTGTCTGCATCAGAACCGCAGCATACGGCTGTATACCGTATGTTCCGGTTCACTGCCGGGAATGGGGATGGCCCCCACTGTCTTTGCATAGAAATCCATGGCGTCATCACACCAGCCGATGACGGCATAGCCGTAACCGGCTTCCTTCATGCCGTGGAGGGTTTCCAGAAGAAGCGCGCTGCCAATCCCTTTTCCCCGCATCTCCGGGATCAGACCTACAGGTCCGAAATAACCGGGCGCGGTTGCATCATAGCAGGCAAAGCCGATGATCCGGCCGTCCACAGAGGCAGCATAGCAGGTGGAAGGCTGTCTGAGCAGGGCCGGCATACATTCCGAAGCCCAGCCATCACCGAAGGTCTGAAGCACCATATCCTGGGTTTTCTTCAGGTCCGGCGGCAGCACCCGTGCTATCTTCACCTGTTGTATCGTCTTTTTCGGGGGCAGTCTGTACAGGTTTACCAGCATATCCATTTTCTTCACCCTGATTGTCTGTCTCGGTTGCAGCGTTCAGTGTCTGCGCGGTTTCTTCAGCTGTATGGGCTTCAGAAGGATCCGATTCCAGATGTTTCGTTTCCCGGTTCAGAATCCGCATGAATTCTTCGCCGGTTATGGTTTCTCTCTCCAGCAGGAAGGCGGCCAGCTCATGCAGTTTGGCTTCATTTTCTTTCAGGATTTCAGAAGCCCGCTGATGTGCCTGACGGATGATGCGCATGACCTCTTCGTCGATCTGGGCAGAGGTGGCAGGGGAGCAGGCCAGGGAAGCGTCGCCACCAAGGTATACATTATTGACGGTTTCAAGAGCCGTCATATCAAACCGTTCAGACATGCCCAGGCGTGTCACCATGGAACGGGCCAGTTTGGTAGCCTGCTCAATGTCATTTGCAGCACCGCTGGTTACCTGGGCAAAAATGAGTTCTTCTGCGGCTCTTCCAGCGGTCAGCGTGGTGATCTTGTTGAAGATCTCTTCCCGGGACATAAGGAAGTGTTCATCCTCATCCACCTGCATGGTATAACCCAGGGCACCGCTGGTTCTGGGGATAATGGTAATTTTGTGTACGGGTGCGGAATCGGATTGCCGCGCTGCCACCAGGGCATGGCCGATTTCGTGGTAGGAAACCACCTTTTTTTCTTTCGGACTGATGACAGCACCCTTGCGCTGATAACCTGCAATCACCGTTTCGATGGACTCTTCCAGGTCCTTCTGAATGACTTCCCTGCGCCCTTCCTTCACGGCCAGCAGGGCACCTTCATTGATGATGTTGGCCAGTTCTGCACCACTGGTGCCGCTGGTGGCCAGGGCGATGGCCCGCCAGTCAATATCCGGAGCAATCCGGACTTCCTTGGCATGCACCTTAAGGATGGCTTCCCGTCCTGCCAGGTCGGGCAGTTCCACAGGAATGCGCCGGTCAAAGCGCCCGGGACGGAGAAGGGCCTTATCCAGGCTGTCCGGGCGGTTGGTGGCCGCCAGGATCACCACGCCCTTGGACGAATCAAAACCGTCCATCTCGGCAAGCAGCTGGTTCAGGGTCTGTTCCCTTTCATCATTGCCCCCAAGGCCTGTGCCGTCTCTGGATTTGCCGACGGCATCAATTTCATCGATGAACACAATGCACGGGGCTTTATCCGTTGCCTGCTTGAACAGGTCACGGACACGGGCTGCGCCCATGCCCACGAACATTTCAACAAATTCGGAACCGGAGATGGAGAAGAAGGGCACCTTTGCTTCACCGGCCACTGCTTTGGCCAGCAGGGTTTTGCCTGTGCCCGGAGGGCCCACCAGCAGGGCACCCTTGGGCATTTTTGCACCGATATCCTTGTATTTGCCGGGATCATGGAGAAAATCCACGATTTCCTTCAGGGCTGCTTTGGCCTCATCTTCACCGGCCACGTCCACGAATGTTTTTCCGGTCTGGGCTTCCATATAGACCTTGGCATTGCTTTTCCCAAAGGAGAAGCCGCCGCCCATGCTCTTGCCCATCATGCGGGTAAGCAGCAGGGTAAAGCCCACAAAGATGAGAATGGGAACCCCGTAATAGATCAGGATGGATACGATGGGACTGATGGTTTCGGGGATCTGCCTTGTGAAGGTTGTATTGCTGGCTTCAAGGCGCCGTACCAGGTCCGGATCCGATATCCTGCCTGTTCTGAATGTTGTGGCCTGGCCATTGAACATGGCCGTAAAGGTGATAATGGAATCCTCAATGACGACATTAGATACATTGCCGCTTGAGAGAAGGAGAAGGAAATCGCTGTAGGACAGCTCAGGAGGTTCCTGGGCACTGTTGAGTCTGGAGAGACTGAACAGGTTCATGGCAAGCATGAGTATGATAAGAATGACCGATATAATCCAATAGGGCGGCCTGGCTGGGGGCCGGTTCCTGTTCTGGTTGTCCTGATTGTTATGGGGCTGCATAAAAGTCCTCCCTGTCACATTGACACCACATGTCCCGGACATTATAATCGTGGATGGTCAAATTGGCAATGAACAGACTGTTAACAATTTCTGCCGGATATGGCAGCCATTGAATGAAAGGGAGATCTCGCATGACTTGGGAGGAAAGAAGTACCCTTGCACTGGACACGCTGGTTCTATTTGCACTTCGCCAGCACCTGATTGAAGAGGAAGATATGCCTTATTACAGGAATCTTCTGCTGGATGCCATGAAAATGGACGCACCTGCCCAGGACATGCCGGACCCGGAAACGGTCAGGACGGGTGAAACTGCCACGGCCATCTTGGAGTGCATCTGTGATCTTGCCCAGGAAAAGGGTATTATTCAGCCCATTGCTTCTGACCGTGACCTGTTCTCCGGACGCATCATGGGGCTTGTGACACCCTCTCCCATGGAAGTGCGGCGTCAGTTCCGGGATCATTATGCTGAAAGTCCGGAAGAAGCCACGGACTGGTTCTATCAGATGTGCTGTGCATCAGACTACATCAAAGTGGATGCAATTGCCCAGAACATCCGGTATTTCCATGAGACAGATGCAGGGGAACTGGAAATCACCATCAATCTGTCCAAGCCCGAAAAGGATCCCAGGGAAATTGCTAGGCTCAAGAGCATGCCCAGTGTGGGATATCCCCGTTGCATGCTGTGCATTGAAAACCCCGGTTATGCAGGAAGAGCCAATTTCCCGGCCAGGCAGAACCACAGGATTGTCCCCCTGTCTCTTGGCGGGAAAAGATGGTATCTGCAGTATTCTCCCTATGCGTACTATCATGAACACTGCATTGTGTTCAATCATGACCACATTCCCATGAAGATCGACCATGGGACGTTTGTCAGGCTCTTTGACTTTATTAGTCAGTTCCCGCATTACTTCCTGGGCAGCAATGCGGACCTGCCCATCGTGGGCGGTTCCATCCTCAACCATGACCATTTCCAGGGCGGGCGCTATACTTTCCCCATGGACAGGGCAGGGGTTGAGATGCCCCTTGTTTCTCCCGACAGCAGGATTCAGGCCGCGGTGCTGAACTGGCCCATGACAACCATTGAGCTGAGCAGCACGGAATCAGGTCCTCTGACAGATGCAGCAGATGCCATGCTGGCTGCGTGGCGCACATGGACCGATGAGAGCCTGAACATTCTCGCTGAAACGGATGGGGTGCCCCATAACACCATTACCCCCATTCTCCGCAGGGATGGGGATATGTGGAAACTCCGTCTGGTTCTGCGCAACAACCTCACCAGCGATGAGCACCCCCTGGGTATCTATCATCCCCACAGTGAGCTTCATCACATCAAGAAGGAAAACATCGGCCTGATTGAGGTCATGGGCCTGTTTATCCTCCCGGGCCGGCTCAAGAGTGAACTGAACGGCCTGATCCCGTACATGACAGGTGAAATCCCGCTTGAGCGGCCAGGTGCTGATTCTCCCGAAGAGAAGCATTTCGACTGGCTTATGGATATCATCAGGCGGGACGGCATGAGCAAGAGTGTGGAGGAAGCTGAAGAAAAACTGCACCATGAGGTAGCCTGTGTCTGTGCACAGGTGCTGCGGGATTCCGGTGTATACAAGCAGGACAAAGAGGGCAGGGAAGGCCTGCTGCGGTTTCTGTCCTCCCTGGGATACAGGAAATAAGAATAAGCAGGCCTCCTTTCCGGAAGCATCCGGGAAGGAGGCCTGTTTCATAAAACGGGGAGGCTGCCATGGAGCAGATCTGACACATGCTGCCGTACCCATGCTTCAATACCGGGCTCGTCATGCCTGTCTTCCAGGATACCGTGGTCCTCTGCTTCCACCAGGTATTTTCCCGCACCGGGAAGATAGGAAATGGAATCCAGGGGCCAGCCGGTATGGCGCAGGGGACTTGGCCGGGACAGAAGCAGGAAAACGACGGAATGGTTTTCATAGCATATGCCGTGGTTTTCGTCCTGAAGGAGCCACCAGCAGTTCTGCCAGCAGGCACGGAGCTGGCCTCCGTGACGCTCAGCCAGTTCGATATAGTTCTTCAGCATCTCGTCATCTGACAGATTCTGCCCATGGAAACGCCGGACGAACATGCCCGGCTGGTCCGGATGATCTTCCGGCAGATCCGGGAAGATCAGGCCGGAATCTTCCGCTATGGCAGGCAGATGACCTGTGCGGCACCATATACGTGCCTTAAGCAGGGCATTGCCGCGTACACTTCCGGCGCTTTCCTCGATTTCAATATTCCTCAGGCCCATCTGGGCAGGCGAGACGGGGTCAACCTCCGACATACCGGAGAAATACCCGCGGAGCTCCTCGGTTTTGCTGGGGTTCATGGTCCCGAGTATGATTTTCATCCCATAAGCCCCCGGCTCCAGTCAAGGCTGGTCATCAGCACATCACAGAATGCCTGCAGGCCTTCCTGGTCTTCTTCACTGAAACGTGAAAAAAGAGGGCTGTCCAGGTCCAGCACACCATAGAGGGTACCTTCCCGAATCAGAGGGATCACAATCTCGGAATTGGAACGGCTGTCGCAGGCAATATGGCCCGGAAACTCATGCACGTTGAGAACCCGCTGTATGCTGCGTGTCTGAGCAGCAGTGCCGCACACGCCGCGGCCCATGGAAATCTTTGTACAGGCAACACGGCCCTGAAAAGGCCCCAGCAGAAGGGTGTCACCTGAAAGCAGATAAAACCCGGCCCAGTTCAGGTCAGGAAGCGTATAATACAGAAGGCTGCTGGCATTGGCCATGGCACTGACAGGCACAGGGCAGCTCTCGATCAGCTCTTTAAGCTGGCTGCAAAGCAAGGAATACATTGCTATCATCTCCCTGCGGGCAGTATAGCATCCGGGTTATGCGGCGTCAATTACACTGGAAAGGAACGAAAAAACACGATGAAATGCATTCTGTATGACAGGGAGTGTATCGACTGCGGTGAATGCAAATGCGATCTGGATCCCGAAAAGATCTGTGACAACTGCATGGAGTGCGTGAAGGGAGATGCAGATTACCGGGGGATCCTTGTTTCCGGGATACAGCTTGAAAATGAAAACCGGAAAGAAGAGGACAGATGACATGGAAAAGTATATTGACATAGGTCTGAACCTTTTCTGCAGACAGTTTCAGGATCCTGAGAAAGTGCTTGCCGGGGCCCATGCAGCGGACACAGTCTGTATTCTGACCGGTTCTGACACGGAGGAAAACAGAAAGATTCTGGCGTTTCTTCCGTCTCATCCGGGCACTTACGGTACCGCAGGCATTCACCCGCACAATGCAGACAGCCTGACCAGGGCAGACCTTGACCTGATTGCCGATGCCCAGACCAGAGCAGGCGTTGTGGCTGTGGGCGAGTGCGGGCTGGATTTTGACAGGATGTTTTCTTCAAAAGAGGGACAGATCCGGTGTCTCGAGGAACATATAGAAATCGCCGAAAGCATGCATCGGCCCATGTTTCTGCATGAGCGGAGTGCCTTCGATGACATGGTCCGTATTTTCAGCCGCCACAGGGAGCTGTGCCCAAGATGTGTGGTGCACTGCTTTACGGGAAACCGCCAGCAGCTGTCTTCCTATCTTGAAATGGGTTTCATGATCGGTATAACCGGCTGGATCTGTGATGACAGAAGGGCAGGGGATCTGAGGGACGCTGTTGCGGTTCTGCCCCTGGACCGGGTGATGCTGGAGACGGACGCGCCTTATCTGACACCCAGAAATGTTCCGGGGCTTGACAGGATAAACAGGCCGGAAAACATCCGGTATGTGGCCAGTGAACTGGCAAAGCATATGCATGTGGAAGAAGCCGCCCTGACGGAACAGGCCCTGATCAATACAAAGAACTTCTTTGGAATCTGATGCCTGACACCTCTGCTTTTCCGTGGGTCTACGGGTGGATCAGGCGGGGCTTGCGTACGCATGTGGAAACATTTCTGTATCTGTTCCTGTATACAAAAAAACTCAGAGGTCCTGTGCGGACCTTTGAGTTTTCAGCATAAAAACAGCATTGCCTGCCGTATCGGGTCTTTGCAGCAGAATCGGAGGTCATAAGTTGTCTTTATTTCTTCTCGTTCTTGTGCCTTTTTTATGGATGTTTCTTGTGCTGCCTGGAAAACGCCGGGATATGAAGGAACTTCCGGCGTATGCGTATGCCCACCGCGGGCTATGGGATCAGGCGCATCCGGAAAACAGTCTGTCTGCCTTCCGGCGGGCTGTGGAAGCAGGATATGGCATAGAACTGGATATTCAGAGAACCCGGGACGGAAGACTGGTGGTCTTTCATGATGCTTCCCTGAAGCGTATGTGCGGCAGGGAAGGAAGAATCCAGGATATGACCTTCGCGGAGCTCAGTAAGCTTACACTGGCCGGAACAGACGAAGGAATCCCTCTGTTTGAGGATGTCCTCGGCATCACAGAGGGCAGGGTTCCTCTGATTGTGGAACTCAAAACATGCCATGCATACAGGGAGCTGTGCCGGGAATCAGCTGCAATGCTGGACAGATATGAAGGACTGTTCTGCGTGGAGAGTTTTGATCCCCGTATTGTGCACTGGTTCCGCTGGCACCGGCCTAAATGGATCAGAGGGCAGCTGGTGTATGGACTGACCCATGGGAAATACAGGAAAAACATCCCGGGGATTTTTCTCTCCAGCCTGATGATGAACAGCCTGGGCCGCCCTGACTTCCTTGCCATGGATGTGGATACAGACGACAGTCTGCCTTTTAAGCTGGTAAGGAAGCTGTGTCATACAGCAGCCTGGACAGTATCCTCCAGGCAGGTCATGGAAGAAAAACAGAAGCTTTTCACCCTGATGATCTTCGAGGGATTTGAACCGGGACAGGGCAGGGGAGAAAGCAGAAAAGAATGAGGCCAGGCCTCATTCTTTTCTGTTTTCCGCATCTGATGTTTTCTGAGTGTCTTCAGTATTGCCCGGAGAATCCGGCTTTCTGTCTGACAGATGCACATAACCTGCAGCCATGCGGCGCCTGGCGTCTGTCATATCGGCGTAATGCCGCCGGGTGGTATCCACGGAAGAGTGTCCCAGCACATCTGCCACCAGATAAATATCTCCGGTTTCATTATAAAGGTTGGTGGCAAAGGTGGAACGGAGCTTATGGGGACTGATTCTGGGCTTGAGAGGCGCTGCCACGGCAGCATACTTTTTTACCAGTTTTTCCATGGCACGCTGCGTCATTCTGCGGCGCTGAAGGGAAAGAAACAGTGCATCCTCATGACCAGGCAGCGTATCAATTCTGTTGCGCTCCTCCAGATAGTCATTCAGAGCATCTTTGACTTCATCCGGGAAATACAGCACCACCTGGTTTCCGCCTTTGCGGGTAACCAGAAAGGCGTTCTCGTCCATATCCAGGTCAGAAATATTGATGCCCACACATTCTGAGACACGGATGCCCGTTCCAAGAAAGAGAGACAGAATGGCATAATCCCGCCGGGCTGTGATACGCTGGAAACGCTGCTGGCCCTTTGTGAGGCTTTCGCCGGTTTCAGCTTCGCTGAGCATTTTCTGCATTTCATCAGCGCTGAGACGGAGAATGGGCTTCTCATGAATCTTGGGGAGCGGCACCAGCGTGGTAATGTTGGCAGGAATCATCTGAGCTGCAAACATGTACTCATAGAAGGAACGGATAGAACAGAGCTTCCGCTTGATGGAAAGATCGTGGTTCACCGTTGCCCTGGGCAGTCCGTTTTCATCCTTCTGATCCTCGTCCCGGAAATAGTACGTCAGATACTCCGTGTACGCTGTCAGATCCTGTGTGGTAAGCCTGGCCAGATCTTCGCCGTTCCAGAGTCTGGGATTCTTGTCCGTAAAAGTGATCCGTTCACGGTGCAGATATTCAACAAAGGTGCGCAGGTCTATGGCGTATGCAAGACGTGTAAACGTTCCGGTTGTCAGCGTGATATGACGCAGAAAATCTGAACATGCTTGCGGAAGATCCCTGCAGATCTCACGGGTCTGCAGGATACGCTTTGCGTCGATTTCTTCACGATAAGTCGCCATAATCCGCCTTTCCGGGGTCAACTATTCGTAAAACTGAGGATTAGCGAATAGTTGTAAAAACATCACCCCTGCCGCAGACGGACAACTTCGTCAAGGATCCGGTCTGCCACCTCACGCTTGCTCATAATGGGCAGATCCGTCTGCTGATTCTTTGTTATCAGTGTAACGATATTGGTATCGGTATTGAAGCCGGCACCGGGTTTTGTCACATCATTGGCCACGATCAGATCCAGATTTTTCCTGACCAGTTTTTCGCTGGCATGTTCCGTCAGCTTTTCGCTTTCCGCGGCAAAGCCCACCAGGATCTGGCCGGGCTTCTTGCGGCGGCCGACTTCTGCAGCGATATCCGGATTTTCAATCATTTCAAGGATGAGCGGTTCTCCGGCATTCTTTTTGATCTTCTGCTGCGCCACGTCCCTTACGCGGTAATCACAGGGCGCGGCAGCCTGGATCACCACATCCATATCCTGGCACAGTCCGGTCACGGCATCATAAAGATCCTGGGTACTCTTTACCTGAACGGTATGGCAGTCCGGGGGGGCCACGCTGGTTATGCCGCGCACCAGCGTAACTTCAGCACCCCTTGCAGCCGCTGCCGAAGCAATGGCAAAACCCATACGGCCGCTGGATTCATTGGAAATAAAGCGCACGGGATCCAGATATTCTCTGGTGGCACCCGCGGTGACCATCACCCGGAGGCCCTTCAGATCCTGAAGCGGATGAAGCAGCGCAATGATTGCCTCCTCGATGGCGGACGGTTCGCTCATTCTTCCCTCTCCGCTGTCTCCGCAGGCAAGCCGGCCGCCTTCCGGGCCGATCACATGGACGCCCCTGTTTTTCAGAATCCACATATTTTCCTGTGTGGCCTGTGCGGTCCACATACCTGTGTTCATGGCAGGCGCCACCAGCACCGACGCTTTTGTAGCCAGCACAGTGGTGCTCAGCATATCATCTGCAATGCCATGGGCCATTTTGGCCAGGATATTTGCGGTGGCAGGTGCGATCACAAACAGGTCTGCCGCCTGGGCCAGGGAAATATGCTTGACATTCCAGGTTTCCGGACGCTCAAAGGTGTCCACAATGCAGGGCTGGTTGGACATGGTGGAAAATGTAAGCGGTGTCACAAACTCCGTGGCGTGTGCTGTCTCAATGACATGCACGGTGTATCCCCGCTTCCGCAGCCTGGAGACCAGCTCCACGCTTTTGTATGCGGCGATACCGCCTGTGACACCCAGCACAATCGTTTTCACGTCATCCATCAGCTGCGCCTCCGTTGCCTTCCGGGAATCCGGTTTTATTTATCTTCCTCAGTTTCGACCCGCTCGTAGGTAACCAGTCCCCGGTAGATTTCTTCTACGGCGATGCCCAGCGGCTTCATATCATGCTCTTCGATCAGGGGCTGTGCGCCGGCCACCAGCTGACGGCCGCGCTTGGAAGCCTCAACCACCAGGGTGTAACGGCTGTCCGCATAATCCAGCAGTTCCAGAACATTCGGTTCAACAATTGACATGTACTTGATCCTCCTAAAAATCAGTTCTCTGTATCCCGTTTTTCCGGAATGACCGGATGAAAGCGGCTTGAACGCATCCGTTCAGCCTGTACAATGGTCTTCAGCCTGTCAAAGGCAGTATCCAGGGTATCATTCAGCAGCAGATACTGGTATTCCCCCATCTGCCCGACTTCCCGGTGCGCATTGGCCATGCGCTTGCTGATTTCTTCTTCTTTCTCCGTGCCCCGTGTATGAAGATGATCCAGCAGGTCCTGAAAACTCGGCGGATAGATGAACACAGATACGCAGGAAGGCATTTTCTGCATCACGGCAATGCCGCCCTGAACGTCGATATCCAGAACAACATTCAGTCCCTGCTCCAGTCTTGTTTCGACTTCACTCCTGAGTGTGCCGTAACGGTGGTCGTGGACGGTGGCGTATTCCAGGAAGTCATGCTGACGAATATGACTGTCAAACTCCTCTTCACTCAGGAAATAGTATTCCCTGCCTTCTTCCTCATAGTTGCGCTTTCCACGGGTGGTACAGCTTACGGAAAAGACAAAGGACGGATCCCATTCCCTAAGCAGATTGATTAAAGTGCCCTTGCCGGCTCCGGCCGGCCCAGAAATCACCAGAAGCATGCCTGTTTCCATCTGTATCTCCCCTACTCTTCCGTTGTCTCCGCAGCCCTGCCGCGGTCTTCTGTCCTGGCCGCCATGGTTTCCGGCTGAAGGGGTGAGAGTACCAGGTGCCCGGAGTCCATAATCAGCACAGCTCTTGTTCTGCGCCCACAGGTGGCATCGATGGCATTGCCGGAATCCTTTGCATCCTGGATCATCCTCCGGACCGGAGCAGAATCCGGACTGATGATGGCAACGATCCTCTCGGCACTGACCATGTTCCCGTATCCGACATTGACCAGACGCATTTCAGTCACTCCACATTCTGTACCTGTTCGCGCATTTTCTCGATTTCGGATTTGAGATCCACAACATATTTGGCAATTTCCGCATCCATGGCTTTTGAACCGATGGTATTTGCTTCCCGGTTCATTTCCTGAATGAGAAAATCCATTTTTTTGCCGATCTCCCCGGTTTCATTCAGGTATCTGCGCATCTGGGCAAAATGGGATGCCAGACGTGCCAGCTCTTCATCAATGGCACAGCGGTCTGCCAGCAGGGCCACTTCCTGAGCCAGCCTCGCCTCGTCGATGGTTTCCAGATGAAATGCTTCCAGTCTTGCTTCAAGCTTCTGGCGGTACTCGTTTACCACCTCCGGTGCCCTTTCAAGGATCTTTTCCCGGTTTTTCTCGGCACAGGTCAGATGCGTTGCCAGGTCATCCCTGAGGCGGACGCCTTCATCAGAGCGCATGACAAGAAGGGCCTTAAGAGCTCCCACCATGGCCTCTGTGGCAAGCTGCGTGATCTCCTCCGGTGAAACGCGGCTGCGCGTGACGGTACAGACACCGTCCAGACCCAGCAGGCCCGACGCGGTCAGATCCAGTTCACAGCCGCAGCTTTCCGAAAGATGCTTTGCGCTTTCGTAATACAGCCTGGCCACGCCCTCGTTCACTGTGACTTCGGCTTCCTCTTCGCCAAGCCTTGTCATGGTCACATTGACGTCGAGATGACCGCGCCGCAGATAGGACCCGGCTTCTTTCCGGATCATGTCCTGCAGGAACATCAGCTCGTTGCCAAGACGTGCAGAGATGTCCAGAAAGCGGTGGTTTACGCTTCTGACATCAATGGTAATGTCCCAGGCAGCATCTGAAGCATGTCCCCGTCCGAATCCCGTCATGGAGTACAAATCCATCACCGTCCTCTTCCGTTGATGCCGGGTTATTATATCATGGGTGCAGGATGCGGGCAAGGTTTTTGCAGTTTGACAGAACCGTGCTCTTTCAGTATGGTGTATGAAAATCCCGGGGCTGTCCTGCCCGGCAGCCGTCTGTGAAAGGAACCTGTTTATGCACCAGCCCGTTACCGGCATTATTGCCGAGTACAACCCCTTTCATCTGGGTCACCAGCACCAGATTCAGGAAATCCGGAAAATCACCTCCGGACCTGTCATTGCCGTCATGTCCACATGCTTTGTCCAACGGGGTGAGCCGGCGCTTCTCCAGGTTTCGGACAGGGTCCGGATGGCGCTTCTCTCCGGTGTTGACGCCGTCTTTGCCCTGCCGGTTTCCTATAGCCTTCAGGATGCGGAGCACTTTGCCATGGGAGGCATCGCCCTGCTGACAGGGCTTGGCTGCCGGTATATTTCCTTTGGCGCAGAATGTGCGGATGCTGCCTTTCTAAGGAAGCTTGCCCGCCTGCTGGAAGAGCCGGAAGGACCCATGCGGGAAATGATCCGGGAGCACCTCGATGCGGGCAAGTCCTTCCCTGTCGCGCAGGCCCTGGCTGCAGAAGCATGCCTGCCGGGGAGCATGCAAGTGCTTTCAAAACCCAACAACAATCTGGCCCTTGCCTACCTCAGGCAGATGGAAAAGCAGCACAGCGCCATGGGCCCCCTCCTGATTCAGCGCAGTTCGGATTATCATGCCACATCTCTCGGTGATGCTTACCCAAGTGCAGGTGCTGTGCGCTCGGCCATGCTGAAGGGTGACTGGATGGCGGTGGAGAAGGCCATTCCCTCCGGTACTTTCCCTGTGATCCTGAAGGCAGCCCAGGAGGGACGGCTGCATACACCCAGAGCCCTGGAGATGGCAGTACTTGCGCATATCCGGTGCCTGAAACCCGGGAAGGATGACCCGGAAGGACTTGTTTCCCTGATGCGGAAGGCTGCCAAAACAGCTTCTTCCCTTCCGGAACTCTTCTCAGCCATGGAGACCCGCAGATACACCCGCTCACGGATCAGACGTCTGGTGTGGCAGTCTTTTCTTGATCTGCCGTCGCCTCCCGCCGTGCCGCCACCGGCAGCACTGCTGCTTGGAATCCGGAAAGACGCAGGGGATCTTCTGCATATCCTGGGAAAAGGCACCCTTCCTCTAGAGGGAGGTGCAGGAAACCTGAAAGGGCCCTGCTGGGAGATGGAGGCGCGGGCCTGGGATATGTGGGCTCTTGGATGCGCTCAGCCCTGCGGCACCCTCTTTTCCCACGGTGTTGTCCGTGTATGAAATGCTGCG
>CAMOVR010000086.1 GCA_946627565.1 uncultured Clostridia bacterium | reverse complement strand
AATCTCCCATGTCAGCCGGATTACGCCCCGGTCCCCTTCCGCATGCCCCGGGAATCCGATGCGCTGCATATGGTCCTCCACCGCCCGGCAGGAGGCCTCCATGCATCTGACACGGTTTGTATGGCTGGCGGAGGAAGCCACGGTTCTCCAGTGATAGCACACGCCGGGAGCATGGGCAATCTTCCCGGCCGTCTCCGACAGGCGCAGGACCAGGTCATGGTCCTGGGACCCGTCATACCCCGTATGTTCTCCCCCGATGCGTACCATGAGATCCCGCTTCACCGCCAGAAGATGGCACACATAGCTGGCGGAACGCAGGCTATCCGGGCTGAAATCCGGTTTGAAGTGGGCATCCGTATAGACCCTGCCGTCCTCCGTCACCTTGTCTTCATCCGTATACACCACATCCGCGCCGCTGCGGGCAATCTCCGCCTGCACCCGGGCCAGGGCATCCTTTGTCAGCAGGTCGTCATGGTCACACAGGCAGATCCAGTCTCCCTGCGCCATTTCCAGGGCCCGGTTCGTGTTTCCGGCAATGCCTTCGTTCTTTTCCGCTTTTTTAACCCGAAAGCGCGGGTCCCTCCCGGCATATGTCTTCAGGATCTCCTCCGCCTCTTCCCCGCAGCCCCCGTCATACAGGCAGGCTTCCCATCTGGGGTCTGTCTGGGCCAGCAGGGAATCCAGCAGGGCCTTCAGGAACACGGGCTTTGTCTGATACAGGGGAATCAGAATGGAAATCAGGCGGGCCTGCCCTTCCTGCTGCGGGGCTTTCTCAAGCTCCGGCAGTATACGGTACACCCGGTCATACGTCCGGAAAAGCCTTTCCCCCATTTTCTCAGCGCCGTGGCGCAGTGTATAGGAAAGGCCGTGGAACCGTACATACTCCAGCACGCGGCTTAACAATGCATCTTCCCTCCCGGTTTCAGCCATTAGTATCCCACTTTTGATTTTTACACGCTTCCACTGTTCTGTCAACGCATCCGAAAAGGATATTGTTCTTTTAAGCCTTATGCTGCTTCTTTTGAATCTCCTCTGCCTCTGTTGGCATTTGGAAAGAAAACAGGCTATAATAGAGTATCGAATCTTGGAAGGAGAAACGTCATGAGCAATATTGTCCAGGGCTACTGGGACTGCCCATACTGCAGTTCCAAGGAAATTTCCGGCGCCATCAGGACCTGCCCGGGCTGCGGACGGGCGCGGGGCAATGTCAAGTTCTACATGAAGGGCCACACCGAGGGCATGCGCATGACCGCTGCCCAGCGGGCTCAGGTGGAACACGTGGATGAGGAGAAGGCAAAATACATCAGCAAAAATCCCGACTGGTACTGTTCCTTCTGCGAAACCCTCAACAGCGATAACGCCAAATTCTGTTCAAGCTGCGGCGCTTCCCGGGAGAGTTCGGAGAGCAACTACTTTGAGATGCACAGAAAGGCGGAGGAGGCGCAACGGGTCAGGGCCATGGATGACCAGCCCCAGACCGCGCAGCCGCAAAAGCGGAGCAAATCCTTCCTCCTGATCCTCATTGCCGTGGTGGTTGCCCTGGGCGGCCTCATGTTCTACCTGAACGGCAATACCACCCAGGGCGGCTATGTGGTCTCGGACCTTTCCTGGGACCGCACCATTGAGGTGGAGCAGTACCGGATGTTCAGCGAATCCGACTGGTACCTCCCGGAAGGGGCGGAGCTGACCAGTCAGAGGGAAGAGCTTCACCACTACGACAGTGTCTTTGACCACTATGAGGACGTGGAAGTCCAGCGGTCCAGAGAGGTCTTCGACCACACGGAAACCACCTACACCCATGAGGATATGGGAAACGGCTATTTCCAGGAGGTTGCCCACGAGGAGCCTGTCTACCGCACCGAATACTACACGGAAACCGTGCAGGAACCGGTGTATGTGGATGTACCGCGCTATCAGACAAAGTACTACTACAACATATGGAGATGGGTCCCCGGGCGGTACGCGGAAGCCTCAGAGCACAGCACCTCGCCCTACTGGCCTGACCCGGAACTGAAGGAAGATGAGCGGGAGGGCCAGAGAGCGGAAGTCTACCGCTTCACCGTGGAGCTGAAGCAGAAAAATGGTGAGGTGCAGCGGCAGACCTACCGCATCGCCTTCTCCGACTGGCAGAACCTGCACCTGGGTGACAGCCTGTACATCACCGCCAAGCGCACCGGCGCGGATGCCTGCATTTCCGATGAGAAGGGCAATCCCCTGATGGACATCTATCCGGAGTAAACGTTATGCACATTCAAAATGGCACAGCAGACGCTGTGCCATTTTTGATATGCCTTTTTTAGGACAGTGCCCGGCTGTGCCGCATTCCTTGCACCGCCCTTTATCTGGTTTCCGGCTGAACCTTTGTTACATCCCCGTAGATGGTTTCAAAATCATCCCGCATGGAAATGATCCCGATTCCCATGTTCGCGTAGGATTTGCGTTTATTTTCAGCGCCCGTGCTGTCTCCGTATTCCCGCACTTCGTCATCCGCCAGCACCATGTAGGATGCGCTCCTGTAGGGATTATCTGCCAACACATACAGTTCCATGGCCAGGTCCCCGGAGGAGTTCCCAAAAGCCAGCACCGGCTGCTGACCGATCTCCCGGACAATGGCATCCACCTTGCTGGTCTTTGCGTTTTCACCCTGGTAGGTGCCGTCAAACACCACTTTATCCGTCGTCTGGAAGGTGTAATCCGTATCCGCCGCATCCCCCTGGCCCGTAGATGTATAGCCGTATTCCGTGCCGATCACACGGGAGGGGGGAATAGGAAGCACGTCCTCCACAAGCGCCCGCACAATGTTGCGCTCGGTGGCTGTGACAATATAGACCTGGAATTCATTGTCCAGAAGCACATTCACCAGTTCCGCCATGGGTTTATAGATCGCTTCGCGCCATGTCATGCCGGAGAACCCCCAGACCGGGTTTTCCCTGAAGCGCTTCACCATATCTTCTACTTCGGCCATGCTCATGCCCTTATAGGCAGCAGCGCCTGCACTGGCCTGCCTTGTGCTCATGCCATCCGGCTTTTCGCCGCCTGCCGCATCCAGGATTTCCTGTGCCACGGCCCGGATCTCATCGGTGATGTTGCTGCTTGCGCTGTTGATGGCATAATCCGCAAAAACCATATACTCAAAGCAGAAGGGACAGGTTTCGCACATCAGTGTGCCGTCCAGATCAAACACGGCGATCCTGTCCTGGGGCGGAATATAGTCCGGTGAAGCGCTGTCCGTCACAGCCTGAAGATAGCCGTTTATGCTCCCCGCAGCTTCCGAGCCCTCCGTCCAGTATGCGGAAAGCATGTCTGTTGCAGGATCGGCGTAATCTTCAAGCCAGGTAAAGCTTCCGGTCTTGACAACGTTTTCCCCGTAGATGGTTTTCCAGTCCTCCCGCATGGAAATCACGTTGTAGCCCATGTCTTCCCATTTCTGCTTCAGTTCTTCGCCTTTCTCAGGCTTCCCGTAGTCCCGCATGCCGTCGTCGGCCACCAGCATGAATGCGGCGCTGGGATAGGGATTATTCAGGAGAGCATAATTATTCATGCTCACGTCCCCGGAACTGTTGCCGAAGGACAGAACCGGCTGGCGGCCGATTTCCTGGGCGATCTGCACCACCTTGTTGGTCTTCAGGTCCTTGATGATCAGCTCATCTGACCTGACCAGGGTATCGTCCCCCTCAAACACGTACTCGATGCCGTCCGTGTCCCCCTGGTTCCTGGCCTTCAGGGCGGTATCCGATCCGATCATGCATTCGGCCGGAATGTCAAAGGCGTCCTTTATGAAACTGCGGATGAGAAAGCGCTCGCTGCCGGAGACGATGTAGCACTTGAAACCGTTTTCCCGCAGGAAATCCACCACTTCCACCATGGGTTTGTAATAGGCCTGGGCATATGTCATGCCCTCAAAGCCGTCCGCATCACGCTCAAGGAAGCGGGTAACCCATGCAGCGTATTCCTCCAGTGTCATGCCGGCAAAGGCGCTGGCCTGATGGTATGAGAAGGTATAATCGAAATCCGCAGGAAAGGACTTGTCCAGCGCGTGATCCCGGGCCAGGCGTCCGAACTCCAGCATCTCCTCATCCGGCGTATAGTCCGGGTCCGCCAGGATCCGGTGGGTCAGCATGCACACTTCCAGATAGGTGGGAAACAGTTCACCGGACAGCGTGCCGTCCATGTCGAAGGTGGCAATCCGATCCTCCGGCGGAATGTAGTCCTGAGATGTTTCATCCGTCACTTTTTCCACATAGGCAACCAGCGCCTGAAGTGCCGGGGCATCCGGGTTCCAGAGTGAAAACAGCTCATTGCTGCCCTCTGCCGGCTCTGCCAGCGCGTATGCTGAGAGGAAAGAGAGCATAAGCACCGCTGTCAGCAGGACTGACATGATTTTCCATGCAGACTTCATCTGGTTCACAACTCCTCTGTACATATAATCCATGGTGCCAGCGCTGTCCTCTGCAGGTATACGTACCTGGCCCATCTCTGACCCGATGATACGTGCCCGGCCCATGTAAGTCAAGAAATCATCCGTGCCAGTGCCCGGACGTGCGGTGAGGCTGCCCTGAAAACACGCCAATTGCGGAAGCAGACCCGGAAAACGGGAAAAGTATGCGGAAAAAAAGTACTTGACAGAATTGAGCAGTCTGACTATACTACCGTTTGTTCGAAGGGGCATGGTGTAATGGTAACACGTGGGTCTCCAAAACCTTTGTTGAGGGTTCGAATCCTTCTGCCCCTGCGTTCAAAATTCCTGAGCCGTACGGTTCAGGTTTTTTTGTGTCTGTCCCGCCCGCATGCTTCCTTTGCCTGACATCTTTCCGTTTGAAAAAACGCTTCCGGATGGCTATACTTGCAGAAAGAGCCGGTTTCAGAAGACAAATCTGAAAGCCATTTACAGACAGCCCTGTCGGAAAGAGAGGCGTTTTTACATGCTTACAAAACTCTATCCCATGGTCCAGTTCCGGCCGGACACCTGGGAAATCGACGAATTTGACTGTGCCAGCATGTTCCTGCTCATAGGGACGGAAAAGGCCATGCTCATAGATACAGGCATGGGCATCGGGGACCTGAGAGGCGCGGTGGAGATGATCACCCGCAAGCCGCTCATTGTGGTCCTCTCCCACGGGCATATCGACCACACGGGAAACGCCCGGCAGTTTGATGAGGTCTGGATCCACAGGAAGGACGCGGACAGCCCCATGCCGGACAGTCTCCAGCGCCGCCGCTCGGATACGGAGCACATTGCAAGACGGCAGAAGAGCTCCATCGGGGCGCCCTACACCATGTTCCATCTGTATCCCTACGACATCAATGTGGACCTGAGGGATCCTTCCCCCGACGAAAAGATGCCCGTCATCCATGAGCTCAAGGACGGCATGCAGTTTGACCTTGGCGGCGGCAGGATCGTAACCGCATATGAATGCCCGGGCCACACCCCCGGGGAGATGGTCTTTCTGGATGAAAAGAACCGCATCCTCTTTGCCGGGGATGCGCTGAACCACAATCTCCTGGCGGCATCCATGCCGGCTGAAACCACCCTGCGGGCCTTAAAGCGCATACAGGACATGTCAGGCCGTTATGACGGCATCTATAACGGCCACCACGATTTCCGGGCCCTGGGCATGCCCCTTGACGATGACTGCCTGCCCACCGTTATAGAGATCCTGGAGGACGCCGTACACGGGCACCTGGCTCCCTGCCAGACCCCCAGTTTCTGGGGACAGGACATTCCCCTCACCCGGGAGATAAGCGACATGCCTGCCTTCCCCGGCATGGGAAAGATGATCACCCTGCGGCGGGGCCGCTGCTGGGTCCATATCAACCCGGACAGCATTCTTGAAAACGGCAGTTCCCCTTCCTGACGCCTTTCACCGCAGCGTGCTGACCTCCGCTTCCGTTGACAGGTAAGAGGCAACCAACTACAATAGCCTCAGAGAAGGTATTTTGCCCGATCCAATTCTACTACATACAGAAAGAGGTAATTCCTATGGCCAACCGCATCGTTCTTAATGCTGTTTCCTATCATGGAAAGGGCGCCATCGAAAACATCGTGCCTGAGCTGAAGGGACACAGCTGCAAAAAGGCTATGATCTGCACGGACCCGGATCTGGTCCGCTTCGGCGTGACCGCCAAGGTGACGGATCTGCTGGATGCCGCTTCCTTCCCCTATGTGGTCTACAGCAACGTCAAGGCCAACCCCACCATCGAAAACGTCCAGAGCGGCGTCAAGGCCTTCAAGGAAGCTGAAGCTGACTGCATCCTGGCCATCGGCGGCGGTTCCGCCATGGACACGGCCAAGGCCATCGGCATCATTGTCAACAACCCCGAGTTTGCGGATGTCCGCTCCCTGGAGGGCGTGGCTCCCACCAAGAAGCATGCCGTATTCACCATCGCCATTGCCACCACCGCCGGCACGGCTGCTGAAGTCACCATCAACTACGTCATCACGGACGTTGAGAAGAAGCGCAAGTTCGTGTGCGTGGACACCAACGACATCCCCGAAGTGGCCGTGGTGGATCCCGACATGATGTCCTCCATGCCCAAGGGCCTGACGGCCGCCACCGGCATGGACGCCCTGACCCATGCCATTGAAGGCTACATCACCAAGGGTGCCTGCACCATCTCCGACATGTTCCATCTGGAAGCCATCCGCCTGATCTCCCACTCTCTCAGGGGCGCTGTGCAGAACACCCCCGAAGGCCGGGAAGGCATGGCCCTGGGCCAGTACATCGCCGGCATGGGCTTCTCCAATGTGGGTCTGGGCATCGTCCACTCCATGGCTCATGGCCTCTCCGCCCTGTATGACACCCCCCACGGCGTAGCCTGCGCCATCATCCTGCCCACGGGTCTTGAATACAACCTGCCCGTCGCCGGCAAGCGCTACCGCGCCATCGGCAGGGCCATGGATGTGGAAGGCATCGACCGGATGACCGACGAAGAAGCCGCCCTGGCCACCATCGCCGCCGTCAAGCAGCTGTCCAAGGACGTGGGCATCCCCGCGGACCTGAAGAACATCGTCAAGGAAGAGGATGTGCGTTTCCTCTCCGAGAGCGCTTTCGCAGACGCCTGCCGCCCCGGCAACCCCAGGGACACCAGCGTGGAAGAAATCGTGGAACTGTATCACTCCCTTATGTAAGACCTTTTGCGGCGCCGTGTCCATCCGGGCACGGCGCCTCTTCTGTATGAAGCCACCTTTTTCTGCCATGCTTTGACATGGTTTTTTACTGTTTCCCTGTTTTCACCATCTCGGTCCATGGTCTATAATATACAGGAATCCGAAAAGATCCGTCATACATGTTTTCAAACATCTCAGATGCCGGAAGGGAAGATAACCATGAAGATCTCTCCAGCCACCCATACCCTCACCATGTCCTTTGAAGTCTTTCCGCCAAAGACCGACACGGCTTTTGCCCCCGTCAGGCAGGCTGCCCTGGAAATTGCCGGGCTCTCCCCCCGCTTTGTCTCCGTAACCTACGGGGCAGGCGGCAACGGCAGCCGCTACACCTTCGCTCTTTGCCGGGAGATTGAAGAGGGAGCCGGGGTTCCCACCCTGGCACACCTGACATGCGTGGGGCAGACAAAGCAGAGCATTTCCGCTTCCCTCACTTCCCTTAAGGAGGCGGGCATCGACAGCATCATGGCCCTGCGGGGAGACCTGCCCGAGGGCATGACAGGGCCTCAGGGGGATTTTCCCCATGCGGTGGACCTGATCCGTTTTATCCGGGAAACAAACCCGGAATTCACCATAGGGGGCGCCTGCTATCCGGAGATCCATCCGGAAAGCCCGGACCGCAGAGGGGACCTGAAATACCTTAAGGAAAAAGTGGATGCGGGCTGTGATTTTCTCACCACCCAGATGTTCTTTGACAATGCCCTGTATTTCCATTTCCTCTACCGGATCCGGGAAATCGGCATTCATGTTCCGGTTTTCCCCGGCATCATGCCCATCACCAGCGTCAGGCAGATCGAGCGGGCGGTGACCCTTTCCCACTCCTTCATGCCCACCCGCTTCAAGCGTCTGGTGGACCATTTCGGCAGCAACGGGGAAGCCATGAAGCAGGCCGGCATCGCCTATGCCGTGGACCAGATCATTGACCTGTACGCCAGCGGCATCGAGCATGTGCATGTCTATACCATGAATAAGCCGGATGTGGCCGCTGAAATCTGCAGGAGACTCTCCGGCATTCTGGGGAGCATGGCATGATTCAGGTCTTTGCGCCCACCCGTCTTCCTCCCGTGGACATGCGGGAGGTGCTGCGATATGCCGGGGACCGGGGGCAGGAGCCGTCCACAGACAGGATAAAGGCCCTGATGCCGGAAGCGCTTGAACATATACGCGGCCAGGTATGCTTTGATATCTTTCCCCTGGGGGAAGTTACCCCGGAGGCAGTGGATCTGGGGTTCACCGTGGTCTCTTCCCGCTCCCTCTCATCCCTGCTGGCCGACTCCGCTTTCGCAGTGGTCTTTGGCGCCACCCTTGGGCTTGCATATGACCGTTTTACAGCCCGCACATCCCGCCTGTCCCCGGCGGACGCCTGGTTCCTGCATGCCCTGGGCACCGAGCGCATAGAGGCCCTGTGCGATCAGTTTGAGGAAGAACTCCGCCGTCAGGGGCATGTTCTGACCCGGCGTTTTTCCCCGGGGTACGGGGATGTGCCCCTTGCCCTTCAGAAAGACCTGTTCCGGGTGCTGGACTGTTCCCGGAAAATCGGCCTGACCCTGAATGCCTCCCTGCTCATGTCCCCTTCCAAGTCCGTTACCGCCCTGATGGGCGTCCTGGACCAGGGGGCTTTGGACCTCCATGGAGCAGAAAGGGGCGGATGCCAGTCCTGCAGCAAAACAGACTGCGCCTTCCGGGAGGAAAACCGGAATAACAGATAACGGAGGAAACCATGCTTCTCTCTTTATTCATGCAAAACCATATCCTGCTGCTGGACGGCGGCACCGGCACCCTTCTGCAGGCAGCGGGCCTGAAAAGCGGGGAAAGTCCCGAAACCTGGGTCATCTCCCACCCCGACCAGATCCGCAGAATGCATCTGAGCTACTATCAGGCAGGCAGCCATGTGGTGTGCACGGACACCTTCGGGGCCAATCTCCTGCATTTTGAGGAAAGTGAGCTCCGGAAGATCATACCCGGCGCCGTCAGGCTTGCCAGGGAGGCTGCCGCCTGTGCAGATCCTTCCCTGCCCCGGTTTGTTGCCCTGGACATAGGGCCCACCGGGCAGCTGCTGAAGCCCTACGGTGACCTGGACTTTGAAAAGGCCGTGGAGATCTTCAAAACCAGCATCCGCCTGGGCCTGGAAGAGGGCCCGGACCTGATCTTCATTGAGACCATGAACGACAGCTATGAGACTAAGGCCGCCCTGCTGGCAGCCCGGGAGTGCACGGACCTGCCTGTCTTTGTCAGCAACGCCTACGGATCGGATGCAAAGCTCATGACAGGCGCGGACCCGGAGGCCATGACGGTCATGCTGGAGGGCATGGGGGCAGCAGCCATCGGCACCAACTGCTCCCTGGGGCCGGATGCCCTGCGCCCGGTGGTGTCCCGCTACCTTGAAGCTTCCTCCCTCCCGGTTCTCCTGAAACCCAACGCGGGCCTGCCCAGAGTGGAAAACGGCAAAACCGTCTACGATGTCTCCCCTGAAGCGTTTGCCGCTTCCGTTGCAGACATGGTCCGGCAGGGCGTGCGCATTGTGGGCGGCTGCTGCGGCACCACCCCGGCATACATCTCCGCCCTGTCAGGATGCCTTCAGGGGCTGGAACCTGTTCCGCTTGCGGAAAAGAACCGTACCGTGGTTTCCGGCACCAGCCACGCCGTATATTTCGGCGGAAAGCCGGTACTCATCGGGGAGCGCATCAACCCCACGGGCAAAAAGCGCTTCAAGCAGGCCCTTCAGGAACATGACATGGATTACATTCTCCGGGAGGGCATCAGCCAGCAGGATGCCGGGGCAGACATGCTGGATGTGAACGTGGGGCTGCCCGGGCTGGATGAGGCGGCGGTGCTTGAGGAAACCGTATGTGAACTGCAGGCGGTGTCGGACCTGCCCCTGCAGCTGGACACCTCGGATCCGGAGGCCATGGGAAGGGCTCTGCGACGCTATAACGGCAAGGCACTGATCAATTCCGTCAGCGGCAAAAAAGAAAGCATGGAAGCCGTCTTCCCCCTGCAGAAAAAGTACGGCGGGGTCATCATCTGCCTGACGCTGGATGAAAACGGCATTCCCGCCACGGCACAGGGCCGTCTTGCGGTGGCAAAAAAGATCCTTCAGGAGGCAGCGCGCTATGGCATATCCCCGAAGGACCTGATCTTCGATCCCCTGGCCATGACGGTATCCTCCTCCCCGGATGCGGCCTCTGTCACCCTGGAGGCCATGCGCCTGATCCGGGAGGAGACAGGCTGCTGCACCTCCCTGGGGGTGTCCAACATTTCCTTCGGCCTGCCCCAGAGAGACGGCATCAACAGCACCTTTTTCACCCTGGCCCTGCAAAACGGCCTCAGCGGCGCCATCATGAACCCACATTCCTTTGATATGATGCGCACCTACCATGCCTTCCTTGCCCTGAGTGGCATGGATGACCACTGCATGCAGTATATCGCCTATACCGCAGACCACGCGCCTCAGGCGGCGGCTCCGCTGCAGGCCCAGGCGGCTGACAGGGAAAAGAATATAGCGGAGCAGGGTTCCGAGCTGCAGAAAGCCATAGAAAAAGGCCTCCGGGAGCAGGCCGGGCGCCTGGCCCATGACATGCTTGCATCCTGTGAGCCCTTAAGCCTCATCTCAGAGCATATTGTGCCTGCGTTAAATGCCGTAGGCATCCGCTTTGAACAGAAGACCCTTTTCCTGCCCCAGCTGCTCATGAGCGCAGAAGCCGCCGGCGCCGCCTTTGAAGTCATCCGGGGTGCCATGCAAAGCACCACAGGGCCTGTGCACGGTCCCTTTGTCCTGGCAACGGTGCAGGGAGACATACACGACATCGGCAAAAACATTGTCCGGCTTTTGCTGGAGAGCTATGGCTTCCCGGTCATCGACCTGGGAAAGGATGTACCGCCGGAAAACGTCCTGCAGGCAGTCCTTGAAAACCATGCCGGCATGTGCGGCCTCAGTGCCCTTATGACCACCACGGTGCCGGCCATGGAGGATACCATCCGCCTTGTGCATGAAAAGGCTCCCTTCTGCCGGGTTATTGTTGGCGGAGCCGTGCTGACACAGAGCTATGCGGATACCATCGGGGCAGACTACTACGCCGCCGACGCCATGGCCTGTGTGCGCATCGCCCAGCAGCTGGATGCCGAAAAAGCATAACCGTCCCTGATGCCGGATCAACAGAAGGCAAAACAGAGAAAATCCCCGTGGAATGGCTGATATATTTCAGACATCATCTGAAAGCCGGGAAAGAAAGAAGAGGCAGAAATGCATCTGCCTCTTTTTCGTCTTCCAATCTGTCACGCCGCATCCTGCCGCTTCAGAGCCGCATGCACGGTAATGCCCATCCAGATGCAGGCCAGGATCATCAGCACATAACACCCGTCCATGGGAACGAAATCCAGGAATACGATTTTCTTCTCCAGCATAAATTCCGCCACCATCACCAGGCCCATACCGCCAAGCAGGGAGACCCATTCCAGGCAGATGGTTTTTGCCCCGGGACGGGGCTGCATCCGGACCTGGCACACCACCAGGAGCAGGGCCAGCAGCACGGCAGAAAAGATCTGACCGGCCCGGACCACACCCCAGCGCATCAGGTCATCCTGCCGCATGCTTTCCAGCAGCACCGTCAGGCAGGCCAGCAGGGTGATGCAAAAGATGCTTCTGGAGCCTTCCCTCTTAAAGCGTGCCCGCAGCAGGATCACCACCAGCACCAGACCCAGCACCCCGATCCACAGGGAAACAGCCCAGCGGAAGTTTCCGTAATACCCGTCCTCCACCGAAAAGGGCAGTCCCTCAAAGAAGGAAACATCCTCCAGGTGAAACACGCTCATGCCCGTATATTCTTCCGGATCAAAGGCTTCCACGGAGAACCAGTCCTCAATGGGCCAGCCATAGCCCTGCCCGCACAGCAGGTCCGCCATCCGGCCCAGACTGTAGGTCACAAGCCCCGGGGCAGCAACCGCATCCAGGATACTGGCCGCACTCTGATGCGTGATTTTTGAAACCAGGAAACCCGCAAGCAGCACCCCCAGCAGGGCGCCGTACATCATAAAGCCGCCTTCCGTCAGACGGAAAAACCAGCCCATGCCCTGCTCCATGAACCAGGTGAACCGGCACAGGCAGTATACAGCCCTGCCCCCCAGTACACCAAAGGGAATGGCCAGCACGGCCAGAAGGCCGACGGTTTCACTCTTCAGCCCCTGCCGCTTAACCTGCCAGGCAAAGAAACACAGACCCACCAGGGCAGCGGCTGCCAGGGCGGACCCATAGGGATAAAACTGCATACCGTTCACTCCTGTGCAGAGGCAAAGTAGATGATGTCTGAGATTTCCCTGGCATCACTGTTCTTGTGGATGCGTTCAAAGCGGAGATTGCCCTTTTTCTCACTGGGGAAGATGACGTTGGTGGATCCGCCGCCGTCCAGGTTGTAGGCCAGAACGGCTTCCGGGAACAGATCCTTAATGTACTCAGCGAAAACCTGAATGCTCATGCCGCTGGAGGCATCTGCCTTGCCGTTGCATTCCACAATGGCATACTGCAGCTCGCCCAGCTGGACAATGGCCACCCGCTGCATGCGGTAGGGATACTGGAACTGGTCCCCGCTCTTTTTGGCGTTGGCCACAATGGTTTCCTTGATGTCGCGTACCACACCGTTTTCGATGAGCACCGGCCCCAGGTTCATGCTGTTTATGACTTCCACACCCTCGGGCAGTGCAGCCACGGCCGCCTCAATGGACTCGGTGTTTCCTTCATACACGCCGTGGAAATCACCGTTTGAGTCGATCAGCAGCACATCCCTCTGGCCGTTTGACTTGTCCCGGTAGAAGGTGCCCTGACGGACAATATAGCCGCTGTCATGGAAATACTTGAAGAAATCACCGTTGACCGCTGCCACGGCATTGGCAGCCTTGGCCATGTCCGCCGCCTTGGCCCGCTTGGTGTTGTCATAGTCGTCATAGCTCATGGCGGTGCGGATCTGGCTGGAATCGGCAATGGTCACCCGGACAATGTAGCAGTTGAGCTTCTGCTTGCCCTTCTTGTCCTTGAACTGTACCACGTCGTGGGTTACCACCGCGTGGATGGTCCGGTCCTTGTATTCCATATTGTCATCGCTCAGGTTGTCAAGGCTCAGTTCCCTGCCCTTCACCAGCTGGTCCAGTTCCAGGGGCGTCACGTCACCGGCATCCTCCAGCACCAGGGGATCCAGAGGCAGCAGGGGGCCTTCAAAACTGTGGGTGAATTCCGTTTCGGCCAGGGCCGGACTGGCAACCAGAAGGGCCATAGCCAGCAGCATCAGGGCTGAAAGCGCCAGACAAACTACATTCGTGGCTGTTTTCATATCTGTTCCATTCTCCTTATCTCGTCGGCACCCGTAAAGAGTGCCGGTAATTACTGTATCACAGAAAGGCAATTTGTTCTACTGATTTATATGCCGGGATCCCCGTGATCCCCTATTTTTCCTTTTCCCGCACCTGAAAGCCTGCTTTTCTGAGCAGGGACGCCGCTTCAGGATTGCCCACCACCGTGAAGACGGCATCCTGAGAAATGCCCGAAAATGCCTCAGCAGACAGGTTCTTCAGCGTTCCCGGCACCCGGATTACCGTCAGGCGCCTGCAGTCTGAGAAGGCGCTGTCCATGACTTCCTCAAGTCCCTCCGGCAGTTCGGCTTTTCTGAGATCGGATCCCGAGAAGGCACCTTCCGGCAGGGTTTTCAGCCTGGATCCTTCCCGGAAATGGAGGCCGTACATGCCGGTGCACAGGGCGAAGGCCCAGGCGCCAAGGGTACGCAGCGAGGAAGGCAGAACTGCTCTTGTAAGGCTGCTGCAGCTTTCAAAGGCACGTTCCCCTATGGATTCAAGACCCTCCGGGAAGGCCGCATCCTCCAGGTTCCGGCAGTCAAAGAAGGCCAGGTTCCCGATCCTCTTTATGGACGAAGGGAACTGAACATACTGAATTTCCGAGCGGTAGAAAGCCTGATCCCCGATTTCTTCAACGCCTTCCGGTATTTTGAGGCGCCTGAGCTTCATGAAGTAGGCAAAGCAGCCCCTGCCCAGGGTGCGCAGCGTGGAGGGCAGGGTGATGGTCTGAAGGTCATAGTTGGCGTTTTCCGCAAAGCCTTCCAGCAGCTCCACACCCTCCGGCACGGAAAAGCTCTTTCTTTTTCCAAGAGCCACGCTCCCGGCATGGATGCTGCGCAGCGAGGAGGGCAGGGTGAAGGATTCCACCGTGTCCGGTATGACGGGCTTAATCAGCCGGTAGCCTTCCACCCCCAGGGCCGTTACCCTGCATCCGCCCAGGGTATCCGGTACCGTCAGGGTTTCACCTTTCCCGTCCCAGGCCACCAGGGAAACGGTGCCGTCCGGCAGGGGGATGTAGCGGAATGCCCCGTCCTTTTTTATGTCCAGCCCTTCGGACACGTCATCCAGAATCTTTCGTCCCTCTTCCCAGTCGTTTTCCGTCACCAGCACGGGCAGCGTCAGGGCCCGGGCCGGAGGGGACGCCATAAGAAGGCACAGAACTGCCAGTACGGCCAGGCATCTCACAGGTCTCAACCCCCTTTTTTCGGCGTGCAAATCAGAATACAGCCTCAAACGTTGTCCCTGTATCCCTGCTGCTCTCCACATGGATC
>CAMOVR010000085.1 GCA_946627565.1 uncultured Clostridia bacterium | reverse complement strand
CGCAGAGATCCTGCCGGAGGGGTTTTTCCTGGTACCTGGCGATATGGACGGCGTGCCGTACCAGTTCGTCCACGCCCTGGTTTTTGGCGGCGGAGATGGGCACCACGGGAACCCCCAGCATCTCCTCCATGGTATTCACGTCCACCGTTCCGCCGTTGCCCCGCAGCTCGTCCATCATGTTGAGGGCCACCACCACGGGGACATTCATCTCAAGGAGCTGCATGGTCAGGTACAGGTTCCGCTCGATGTTTGTGGCATCCACAATGTTGATAACAGCCTTCGGGTGCTCCTGAAGGACAAAATTCCGGGAGACCAGCTCTTCACTGCTGTAGGGGGACATGGAATAAATGCCCGGCAGGTCCGTGATCACCGTATCGCTGTGTCCGCGGATCGCGCCGTCTTTTCTGTCCACGGTGACACCGGGGAAATTGCCCACATGCTGATTGGAACCGGTCAGCTGATTAAACAGGGTGGTTTTGCCGCTGTTCTGGTTGCCCACCAGGGCAAAGGTGAGAACCGTTCCCTCTGGCAGGGGGTCCCCGGTGCCCTTGGGATGGAAGCGTCCTTCCTCGCCCAGGCCCGGGTGCTCCCGGGTCTTCTTTCTGCTGCCCTGAGCGTGCTGTTTTCCCTTTTCCGTTTCAGTAACCAGGATCTGCTCCGCATCCGCCAGACGCAGCGTCAGTTCATATCCGTGAATGCGCAGTTCCATGGGATCCCCCAGGGGGGCCAGCTTGATCACGGTCACTTCCGCGCCCGGGATCACACCCATGTCCAGGAAGTGCTGCCGCAGCGCACCCTGTCCGCCTACTTCCTCAATTCTGGCTGATTCTCCGGGTTTCAGGTCTTTCAGTGTCATTTTCTTTCTCTCTTTCTTTTTGTGTCAGCGACATAGATGATGAAATACATGAAGGCCAGATAGACAACCATCAGGCCCAGGGTAACAAAACACATGGTCTGGCTGCGGGATGCCATGCTCACCAGGATCAGCAGGGGCGCGCCCAGGATAATGCCGAAGCTGCTGCCGGTGACCAGATTGGAAGCAGCCGGGGTGGAAAGCTCCGGGTCGATTTCTCTCAGCAGCAGGACGCCGGAGGAGATGGTGCCGGTCATCATGCCGAACATGGAAATGAGACCCTGGTCGTAATAGGGGGCATACACCTTTTTGCATACGATGCGAAGATGCACCCAGGTGACGATGCCGCCCAGAACGGTCATGAGCATAAAGGGAAGCCAGAGCTGCCGGATATCCTCCATGTTGATGGATGCAATGCCGGCCACAATCATGATGTCAAAGCAGAAGCCGGAAATGCGGTTGAGCAGATAGTTGTTCTGGTACCCCTGCGTCCGCTTCGTTCCGCTTTTGCTCAGCAAAAAGCGCACCAGCATGGCCAGGGCAGAGCCGATGATGAAGTTAAAACCCCAGAGAAGCGGGGAAACCGTGGCGGATGCGCCGGGTGCCGCAAGACCGATCAGGGATGTCACGCCCCAGGTAAACAGGTATGTCAGAAGGTAAACCAGCATCACCAGACCGATCTGAATGGAGAGAATGTCAATGGAGGCAGACATGGGATTGCTCTGCTCACTGTCAAAGTAGTCCCGCTCCCGCTCTGTTTTTGCTGCCGGGGGCATGGTCATATTGCCCTTCCGTTTTCGGACATTGAGAATGATAACCCCCACCGTGCATGCCACCAGGTACCCGGCAGCGGCAATGGACATGCCAAAGCTCCTGCCGCCCAAAAAGCCCATGGCTTCATAGGTGGAGCCCACGTTGTTGGCCTGGCCGGGGCCCTGTCCGTATCCCATGGGCAGCAGCATGCCGGCAGCCTGGAAGAGCCCCGGCATCACGGTCATGGAAAGCAGAAGGGAAATCAAAAGCCCTGTAATCCCCTGCACCAGATAGGAGCCCACAATTACCGCACCGGACCTGAGACCCGTGTGGCCCTCGTCCGCTTTTTCCCCGGCCGGAATCCTGAGGCTCATGGCGATAAACCCCATGGCAATCCCGTGGTATACCAGCACGCCCATGGCGTCGTCATCCACCGGCAGGCCCAGATATTTGAGCAAAAGCAGCATGAAGCCTGCCATGACGGACACCGGCAGCATGGTCTTCTGAATGGCTTTCCATGCGTTCCGGAGGAAAAAGGCTGCCAGAAGCGTCCCGGCAATGAAGCCCAGCTGGATGATAAAATTCCACAGGCTCTGGTTGGCGGCTGAATAATCCATTTGTCTGATCCCCTTTGTTCAGTTTCCCTGTTTCTGCTTCCATACCTCCAGGTATTTGCGCATATTGGTTCTTCCCCTGCCACGCAGTTCGTAATAGCTCCCCCCGCAGGTAAAGAGCAGGACTTCCGCCTGGGACATGGCCATGTCCTCAATGCTGTTCAGGCTGAATGTGCGTGTCCCGCACTGTATCGCTTCTTCTGTCTGATTCAGGGTGCCGCTGCAGAGCACTGTCTGCTGATGCCCCTCTCCGATGCACGTAAGGGTGATGTCCCCGTCGCTGAACAGGATATCGCTGTTTTCGTCCCGCAGGAAGTTCCTTTCCCGAAGCTGCGTCCTCTGCCAGTCGTCCCACTCTGCCACGTTCTGAAAGGGTGAACCCTCGGAAAAAATACCCGTCTCCGTCATCTGTATGTTCAGACCGCAGGTGCATGCAAGCTTTTCTCCGTGGCTGCTCAGCGTCCCGATGCGCCTGCAGGATGGGCACAGATACAGGGCACGCTCCAGGTATTCAGCCAGGTGCCCGCCCCTGTAAGGAACCTTTTCGGTTTTCTGTCTCTCCCAGGCGTTTTCCTGAATGTCCTTTTCCATGAGCCGGTTCACTTCTTCCGTGCTCATGGCTTTGAGAACTTCCGGCGGATAAACCCCCTGAAGCCGTCCCCGGATGCTGCCCTTCCGGACCCCTCTGCCCCAGCGGGGCATCTGAAGATACCCGCCCTCCAGACGGTAGGTAACCAGTGTGGCCTGACAGGCCCTGGCCAGACTCCCGCTTCCGGGCACCACAGGAATGGTCCTCCCGTCCCAGCTCTGTTCACCCTCCGCAAATAGACATACGGAGTGGCCCTGCCTGAGATGCCTGAGGGTTTTCCGGACCGTATCCAGACTGTCAGCCCCCTTGCGCCTGGGAATGGGATCAAATACCCATTTCAGAAGCCATCCGGTAAAGCGGCTGCGCAGAATATGTTCGGTGGAGACGTAATAGATCTGCTTTTTTCCCATGGCCAGGCCCAGGAGCAGTGAATCCAGGCATGTCACATGGTTGCACACCAGCAGGATCGGGCCTTCTGCATCGATTTCGTCGTAGCTGAAATGAAAGAAGCGGGGGAACCAGGGGTGAACCAGATCATATAAGATGTTCCAGATCCTCTGGTGGCGCACTTGCACATCCATGAGGGTAAACTCCTCTCCCATCAGGTTTTCTGCACCTGCGCAGGATCCTTCACCGGCACCTGGAAGGCCTCATATGCCCTGAGGGCATAGAGCCACATTTCCTTTACCGGCTTTGATGTCAGCCGCTCCAGGGCCACACGGTACCAGTTCATCTGGGCCGCGTGGCGGGGCACAAAAGTGTCCGGGTCCGTGTCGCGGTCCGTTTTGTAGTCAATGAGCACCCAGGCTCCGTCCTCAAGAAAGGCGCAGTCCACAATGCCCTGGACGATGGTGGGACTGTCGTCCCGCAGCTGCATCAGGAAACTCCATTCCCGGTGCACCTCGGGGCTTTTCAGCATGCGCCGTCCCAGATCGCCCCTGAGGAAGGATGATACACCCCTGTAGCGGATCATGGAAGCCTCGTCTGCACTGAGAATCCGGGCTTCCTTCATCCTGTCCGCTTCCTGCTTCACCAGGCGGAACCAGGCGGTGGGATCCTCCGCTTCCTCGGATGATGCCATCTCCCGGAAAAGATCCAGGCGGATCAGGCGCAGGAAGCGGTGGGTGGTGGAGCCGATGTCCACGGCACTGGCCTTGTTTTCATCCATGAAGGCAGGCCGGTCCGGCTCGGGGCTCAGACGGAAGGTGTGGGTCACGTTTTCGTTTTTCCTCTTGTCCTGAACCGTCTCCTCGCTGTCCTCCTCATGCTGGACCTGTGCGTTGCGAAGAAGGGAGGTGACACTGGTCTTAAGGGCGGCTGTGGAAGTGGGGACCGGCAGGTACATGAGCATCTCGCTTTCCCGGGCAAGCACCTGGTCGATCCCGGGATTGTCCTTCATTTCCTCCTCATCGCTGTCCGAAACAGGCTTTCCCTGCAGGACTTTAAGCCGGAACAGGGGATCCTCGCTGGTCTCTCCCACCTCCGGGATCTCCACATGCGCAAGCACCGTGGGCATGATCATGTCCAGCATGGATTTCTCCTGCCATATGCGGGCAGCCTTTTTCCCGTTCCGCCAGTTCTTGTCGCTTCCGTCCTTCATGCCGCCAATCAGGCACAGTTTTTCCTCCGCCCTGGTCATGGCCACATACAGAAGACGGGTGTTTTCCGCAATCCCCGTGCGCTTTTCCCGCATGTCAAAGGCTTCTTTCCCCAGGGTGTTTACCGTGCTGTGGCTGCGTCTGCGGATGGCAGGCAGATACATGCCCAGGGCGGGGCTTTCCGGACCGGCGCCGCTGACATTGATTTTAAGCTGTCCTCCGGACGCGCCTCTTCCTGCCAGTTCCTTCTGCAGGTTCATGAGAATGACCACCTTGAACTCAAGCCCCTTGGACTTGTGCATGGTCATGAGCCGGACGAAATTGTCCCCCACAGATGCTGCGGCATGTTCGTCGCCCGATGCGGTTTTCTGACTGGTCATGCCCCGCACATCCCGGACGAAATCCGACAGGCACATCTGTCCCGCCTTTTCCCCGTCCAGGGCACGCTGATAGAGCACATCCAGATTGGCCTGCCTGGCCCGTCCGTCCGGATAGGCACCCCGGGCCGCGTAAATGCCGGCGTCCCGCATGAGCCACCAGACAAAACCGCTGACGGACATGTCCCGGGCCACCCTGCCCCAGTATATAAGCTGGTCCAGAACCTTGCGGCACCGCTGGTCAAGCGGCGTTTCATTGCGCATGGCACAGGATTCAAAAACCGTGTAAAACGGCACACTGTCCAGATTGCAGGCCCTGATTTCCCCCAGATCCTGGTCTGTAAAGTTAAAGGGGGCGTTGATCAGGGTGCCTGCCAGTTCGTCATCATGATGCAGGTTGTCAATGACCGTCAGCAGGGCAACAAAGGCCCTGATTTCAGACAGCTCAAAGAAGTCCTGCCCGCCGTCATAGAGAACAGGGATGTGCAGTTTCTGAAAATAGGAAACCATCTTCGGCGCATCCGTGCGGGCACTGCGCACCAGAATCACAATGTCCCGGTAGCTGTATCCGTTTTCCGTGCCGGAGGATACCAGACTCTGGATGTACTGGGCCGCTGCCTCGCACTGGGCCTCAATCTGCTCCGTGTCGTCACTTTTGCGTACCAGCAGTACGTCCACCGGTCCAAAGTCTCCTTCCCGGTTGCACCGCAGCCGGTCTTCCGAGGTGTAGTCCATCTCCGTGATCTGCCGGTCCATGGCGTTTTCAAACACTTCGTTGACACTGTTTACCACAGTGGCGCAGGACCGGTAGTTGTCCAGGAAAAAGATGCGCCGGTTCGTGTCCTTTTCCCCGTCCCCGTAGGCCTCCCGCTTTTCCAGGAAGCGGATGGGAACCGCGTGGCGGAAACCGTAAATGGACTGCTTGATGTCCCCCACCATGAAAAACTGGCGTCCGCTTCCGGCAAGGGCTTCCAGAATGGCGTTCTGGATCTCGGAGACATCCTGGCACTCGTCCACGTAAATGTATTTGTACTGCTGGTGCAGTTCTTCCCGCTTCTCCGGATCTGAGACGATCCGGTAGGCCGTCTGCTCCATGTCGCTGTAGTCGATGGCACCTGCGTCCATCTTCTGCCTGCTGTACTGGACCGCCATCTCCTTAAGCAGGACTTCCAGCCCCTGCAGCTCTCCCTGGATGACGGGATAGAGCCTCTCATGCTTTTCATCCTGAAGATTCTTCAGGGCCTTTTCAATGCCGTCCAGAAGCTTGCCGGATCCCTTGATGTTATCCCTGGCTTTTTTGAATTTTTCGTACCATTCCTTATCCTCTTCCGGGAGTTTCGAAGCCTTTATGGTTCTGAAGGCAGCCTTTGTCCGGGAAACCAGTTCAATCCTGGTCTCCAGGGTTTTGGCAAGAGGATAATTGACCAGGAGGTGGTCTGATGCCGTCAGATCATCTTCCCCGGTCTGGGCACAGAGCTTTTCGCAGCTCTCCGGCATGCAGTCCAGGAGCTCCTGTTCCACCCGCATGCATTCCTCCAGCCCCAGAAGATTCATCTCCAGGGACAGCAGCATTTCCTTTTTCCATTTTTCAAGACAGTTTTCATGGGTCATTTCGTGAAGGTGTTCAAAGGGATCCGGAATGCCCATGAGAACTTCGTATACGGACATGACCATGTTCCGGACTTCCTTCTGGCTGAAGGCAGCCAGGAGCTGGTGCAGGACCTTCCTGTCACTGTCGGGATAGGTGCTTTCCGCTCCCAGGACAGCTTCCACCGCGTCGGTAAAGGCCTCCTCCAGCATCTGCTGGCGTTCCGAATCCTTCAGGACCCGGGGATTCATGCTCATGCCCACATCGTCGTTGTATTCTGTAAGAAGCTTTTTACAGAAGGCATGGATGGTGGAAATGGTGGCCATTTCGATTTCACCCAGGGCTTTTGAGGCGGCAGGATTCCCTTCCTCCGCATCTTTTTCCAGCAGCTCCCGCAGTTTGTCCCGCATGTGGTCCGCCGCATCGTTGGTGAAGGTCAAAACCAGAAACTGGGAGATGGAATCCTGAGGGTGCCGGATGAGGGTTTCCCGGATTTTCTGTACCATGACAGTGGTCTTTCCGGAGCCTGCGGCAGCGGAAATGAGTATGTTCTCATTGTCCGCTTCTATGGCCCGGGTCTGTGCTTCGTTGAATTTCGGCATGTTGCATCCTCCCTCAGGGACTCAGCCACCTGGTGAAAAGAGAGCAGAAATGAATAGAAAGGCGCTTTAAGGTCCGGTCACTGCCGGTATTCCGCCTGTATATTTCCGCAGTGTACAGTAAGATGGAAATGGGGCGCATTTCCCAGGCGGATATACACCGCGGCATGGCCAAGATGGAACCTGCTGCAGTTTTTCCCGGGCACGGCCGCTTCATCCAGCAGATCCCCGTGGTCAATGCCCAGAAGTTCGCAGTCCCCCTCCAGTGTCACGGAAAACTCAGGGTTTGTGCGCTCCCAGACCTGGTCGTAGGCATCCAGAAGCTCAAGGTCCACCTGCACGGTGCCGCCGCTGCGGCTTACCGGATCTTTGCAGAAAGCCCGGATGCGCTCGAAGCTTTCTGACGAGTGCAGCATCTGCTCCAGAACCTTTTCTTCGCCTCTGAAACCCTCTGCCCGGAGAACGCCCGGCATGTAGGGCACAAGGAAATGCATCATGCCGTCAGGTTCGACGTGACTGCATTTCCGCACGGGCTGATCGTTCAGGTACAGGCGCACCTCGTCACAGTTGGTCATGACGCACACATGCTGAAAAAGGTCCTGCCTGCGGGCATGCCAGGAAGCACGCATGAGGGGGAAGCCCCAGTTGGCCCTTGCCATGTCGTCATATGTGCCCTCGTCCAGAATGCCGAGCTTCATCACCGGGGCTGTTTTCCACTGGGACTCCAGGTACCAGGACCTGAGCTTTCTGAAGCCTGTGCTGTCCACGGGACATCCGGGCCAGCCCCTTGCCGGCCAGGCGCCCGCCTCGCCCAGATAGTCCACACCGGCCCATACAAAGCCGCCGGCCACATAGTCCCTGTCCCGCACGTCCGCCCAGGGGCTTCGGGCTACCGTCTGCACGGAGGAACACTCTTCATTGCGGTAATATGTGAATACCTCAGAGCCGATAATGGCCTTGCGCATGCCCGCGTTTCTGAGAGCCGTGTAGTACCCTTCCATATAATTGCCCATGAAGACATCCACGATGTCCGCATAGCGCAGAGCAGCCTTCATTTTGACTTCCATGTCCGTGCGGTCATCGAATTTGCCCTTGAGGCAGAACCCGATGAGGGCCAGGGATACGGGGCGTGTGGGATCCAGGGCATGGCATGCGTCCACCATTTCCCGGAGCTTCTCATAGAACAGGTCCGTGTACTGGATTTCCACCTCATTGCCCACGCTCCAGAGAATCACACAGGGATGATTCCTGTCCCTGGCAATCATCCGGGACAGGTCCGCGTACCGGTCCTGATCAAACAGCCTGCTGAAATACAGGCTGTACCACTTGTCGTAGAGTTCATCGATGACCACAAGGCCAAGCTCGTCGCAGAGGTCATAGAAAGACTCGCTCTGGGGATTGTGGCTGCACCGAACCGCATTGCATCCCATTTCTTTGAGCACCGTAAGGCGCCTGCGGAGAATCTCATCCGGCACCGCCGCCCCGAAGATGACGCCGCCGTCGTGATGCAGGTTGGCGCCATAGAGTTTCCGGACCCGGCCGTTTAAGATAAACCCGCGGTCACCGTCAAAGACGGCGGTTCTGAAACCGATCTTTTCCTCAGCCCGGTCCAATACCCGGCCGTTTCGCTTGAGCAGGATTTCCAGGGTGTACAGGACCGGATCGTCCATGTCCCAGAGGCGGGGCGAGGGAACCGAAAAGGAGAGATGGATCCCGTCCTCCGCCTGACCCATGGCACGTCCCGCCACTTTTCCCTCGGGATCGTGCAGCGTTACCTGGGCAGTGACACCGGAAATCCGTCTGGCAACGTCCGCGTCCACCCGGACCTGCGCCTCCGTGTCCTGAATGTCCGTCTGGACTTTCAGGCTCCAGGGGGTGATGTGGCAGGGTTCCTTCACCAGAAGCCTTACGCCCCTGTACAGGCCGGCGCCGCTGTACCAGCGGTCCCCCAGGGTGTCATCTACATTCACCCGTATGGCCAGAAGGTTTTCCATGCCGTACTTCAGGTCGTTCTGAAGGGGGATCAGCTCGGGCAGGTAGCCGTAGCGGCGTCCCCCGATCCGCTTTCCGTTTAAATAGACATCGTAAAACCGCTGGCACCCGTCCAGAATCAGCCAGACCGCCTTGCCGTACCATGCCTGCGGAATATCCAGCCGTCTGCGGTACCAGCCGGTTTCGTTCCGGGGATAGTATCCCTGGGTCCCGCCCC
This sequence comes from uncultured Clostridia bacterium, assembly GCA_946627565.1. Taxonomy (GTDB): domain Bacteria; phylum Bacillota; class Clostridia; order Christensenellales; family Aristaeellaceae; genus UBA2943. The sequence continues at coordinate 5,757 of CAMOVR010000085.1, read as the reverse complement.
ACTCCATGCCCGGATCCCTCCGGTTTTCGATCTGCCAGTCATGGGGCAGCGTTACGTCCTTAAAACCGTCATCCGGAAAGTCCGGCATTTCCACACCGCTTAAAACGGTCTTCCGGAACTTCCATCCATCATTCAGATCCATCTGATTGGAAAACAGCATTTGGGATACAACCTCCGTATCAGAAATCCTGCCTGGATGCAGGATCCACTTTCGACTGTGCATGTCATGCGCTTTTCCGTGCCTGTATACCGGCACAGGCGCCGTATCCGGTATCATCCGGACCGGTTTGACACCTTTATACAGCATATCACGGAACCTCTTTTCAGGCAACGCAAATATCCCCCTTTTCCGTGCGCATGACGTGCCGGACGACCTGTGTATAACCGGGGACGCCGTAACCCGTCATGTTACCAGATATGCCATTGATTTCAGGCGATCCGGTGCATATTCCGCCGGATGAAACATGTGAAGGCTTGACACCCCTCTCAGACGTTCATATAATCCTGCTCAGCGGTTACATCTGTAATCTTTCAGGCAAGAAAATACCGGAGGTATACATCCATGGCATTCATGACCTGCCACATCTTCAGCCACGTGCTTTCCAGCAACATCACCTTCAACATTTCCCTCCCCACACCCACCAGCGGTGACCGGGTAAACTATGAGACCCTTGCGCATGATTTCGGATACGATCAGGGGCTGCCGGTGGTGTACCTTCTCCATGGCATGTTCGGGGATGCGGATTCCTGGGTGCGCTTTTCCAATGTGGACCGCTATGCCCAGGACAGGCATCTGTGTGCCGTCATGTGCTCGGCGGGGAATAACTTCTATCAGAACATGGCGGACGGACCGGCCATGGAAACCTTCTTCACAAAGGAGCTGCCGGCCTACATCTGCAGCCTCTTCCCGGTTTCGCAAAAGCGTGAGGATACATTCATCGCAGGTTTTTCCATGGGCGGATACGGGGCCCTGCATCTGGCGCTGAAAGCACCGGAGCGCTACAGCAAGGCTGCCTCCATGTCCGGTGCACTGGACCTGCCGGAACTGGTAAGGGAATCCCGGCAGGAAACCAGGCCTTCCCCCTTCCACTGGAATGCCATATTCGGAAATAAGGAAAACCTGGAGGGAAGCGGGAGCGATCTGTTTGCGCAGATGGCGCTCTGTCAGGAAAAGGGCTGCATACCGGACCTGTTCATTACCTGCGGCAGGGAGGATTTCCTGTATGACATGAACCTGAAGGCCCGGGACCGCATGATTTCCATGGGGCTGAATCCGGTGTTTACGGAAGGCCCCGGCGGACATGACTGGACATACTGGGATACGCATATCCAGGAAGTCATGGACTGGCTGCTTCAGGACCGTATAAGGAAGCAGAGTGCGGTGATTATGGGCTGAGTCATGGCCCGGTGCATGCAGTCTTAAGACAGATTTGTTTACAGATGCCAAAAAAGCACATGGATGCCATGTGCTTTTTCGATTATTCTTCCAATTCGCTGCGCCAGAATGCCGTCAGCTTTTCCAGCACGGATATGATATCCAATTCCCTGATTTCAGGCGGGATGATCCATGACATATGCACGGCCTGCAGGTTCCAGCCCTGGGATTCCCGAATCAGGATCACCAGATGGCGGAGCATGGCCGCATGTTCCTGGTCTCCCTTTCCCTCCAGCCAGTCTGCAAAATCCGTATAGAATCCCATGCGGATGGTATGTGCATTGTCCGAAAGCGCGCAGGCGCACGCAGATCGCATGGCATCCCGGTCCCTGCCGGAATCCCGGTAAATCTCAAAGAGTACCTGATAGAAGCACCAGTGCTTCATGCCCTGACGGATCACCTGATCCACGTACATGATGCCCTCGTCCCCGCGGCCCAGGCCCTGCATGGACTTGACCTTCCGGTAGATGAACCAGTACTCATTCTGATTGTGCATCTCAAGGCCGCTTTGCAGGGCTTCGTCGCACAGGGCAAGGCAGGACTCGTATTCCCGGAGTTTCAGAAGGAGCTTCGTTTTCATGGCGTACCAGGTTTCCCTGTCAGACCCTGGCACAACGGTTCTGTCCCTGACGGTATAGGGCTCGGCAGGTACCGCGGACAGCTGATCCGGCCGCACCTTGTCAAGGTATTTAAGGCCCCTGCGGAGATCAAACTCAGGTCCCATTTTCCCGTCCAGAATCGCATTGACAGCCGTGCGGATCACCAGGAAAACCGGTGAATACATCCCCATGGCGCAGTGGTCCAGGATGTACTCCACCTGCAGCATGAACCGGTTTCTGTCCCCGTGGAAGAAATCAAAATTCTTAATCTGCGTCTGATACAGCGACCATCCCATTTTGTCGTTGAGCCGGTCAGATGCCGGGAAACGCTTATGGAAGCCTTTATAGACTTCCAGGCATTTGTCGTACTGCTTCTGTCTGTAGAAGGCATTCATGACGTAGGTATAGTCCCATTCCCCGAACTGGGCGCGTTCATCCACGTTCTCCCACAGGGCGCTCAGGGCGTCATACTGCCCCTGATTGTACAGGTCCTTCGTCTGAAAAGGAACCATCTGTATCCTCCCATCATCCGCAGGCGCGGATGCCTTTCTTCTCTCTTCTCAATTACCACACAGGCCTCTGCATGCCCGCAGGCATTGTACACGCAAACCTCCCCTGCGTAAACAGCATATCTATACTCGTTATCGGAATGATCTGTAAAAACCGTATGTGGCGTTACGGTATATACGGAAATCAATCAAAAATCCGTTCCGGATTTTTGTGATTTCCAGTATATCAGACGTCCCGGGGGATAAACAGAATCACCCGGGTACCGCCTTCCTTACGCTCCATGATTTCCAGATGGCCATGGCACATCTGTGACAGACGCTCCCGGATATTCTGAAGTGCCACATGGGGTTCTCCGTTTATGCCCGAGGTAAAACCGGGGCCGTTGTCATCCACCGTCACCACCGCTCCTGTCTCCGTCCGGACGGAAGACACCCGGATCTCAAGAGGCGCCCGCTCAGGGTCAAGGCCGTACTTGACCGCGTTTTCCACGATGGGCTGAAGTGTCAGGGGCGGAAGACTGAAATCCATATACGGCGTGTCATATTCCACCTTCAGGCTGCCTTCAAAGCGCACCTTCTCCACGGCAAGATACGCACGGGTATGTTCCATCTCTTCCCTGAAGGGGACCGGGCGCATACTGGAAACCGCCGTGAAGTTTTTCCTGAGGTACCGGGTAAAGTCCAGTGTGACCTGCTGCGCCTTTTCCGGATCCTTCTGACAGAGATAATAGATGCTCATCATGGTGTTGTAGATAAAGTGAGGGCGCATCTGCAGCGCCAGGTTCACCGCCTGCTGCCTGATGCTCTCCTCCCGCACGGCGATGTCGTTCTCGATCTGCTCCTGCACAATATTGACAAACAGAAAAAAGGCAGCTACCACCACGCCCATGTCCAGAACCCAGACACCCCGCAGGAAAAACTGAATGAAGATGGTAATAAGCGGGAGCAGAATCATAAAGGAAAAGGAAATCCTCTTGCGCCGGGAATACTTTTCCTTTCTTTCAAAATAGACCTGCAGGTTCATCAGGTTCAGGGTCACGGGACAGATCAGGAGCACAGGATAAAAGTCGCCCCTGACAAAGATGTTTTCATCCGTCACGCGGTAAAACACGCCGCCTGTGAACTGTGCTGCAAGGGTCAGAATGCAGGAGATGCACCAGATGGCAATGGCCGTACGCATCATGGGATTCTTTTTCCAGTTTTCTCCTGCCAGATGCAGCAGATCCGCCATGATGACCGGTTTATATATGGAAGCAAATACATCCTGTGCAAACAGGCCGATTCTTGACAGGTGTGCATAATGGGGGTCATGCATATGCAGGAAAATCTGCAGCAGCAGACAGGAAAGCACGTGCAGAACCAGCGTTGCAAACACACAGGAAAAAAAGGTGCGGTTCCATTTGCCTATAACAAGCAGGGAAAGATTCAGAATCAGACCCAGGACAGCCAGCATCAACCCGGCACAGAGAACACCGAAATTGACAATATCAAACCAGGTAATCAAGTTTTATCCTCCCCGAATTGCATGGCGAAGAAGGGAAAACTGAGTCCGTACATCCTCTGCAGTTATCGGTTTGAGCAGAAAACCGCTGGCACCGGTTTTCCAGGCATCCAGGGCATAATCCGCATAAGCCGTCAGATAGATCACATTGGTTAAGGGATTGATCTCAAGAAGTTCCCTGCACAGATCCAGGCCGGTTCTTGTGGAACCCATCATCACGTCCAGAAACGCGATATCCACCCGTTCCCTTTTTGCGTAAGAAAGTGCATCGCTCCCCTTCTGGAACCCGGAAATACTGGCTTCAGGCATGACGTCCCTGAGCACATCGATTTCTCCGCTCAGGATAATCTCCTCGTCGTCCACCACAATCACATTGATTTTCTCATTCTCATAGCCGGCAGGCTTTAAAAGGAGGGAGACATCCAGGTCCAGACAGTCAGCAATACAGGAAATCATAACGGCATCCGGAAGGCGCGTGCCGCTTTCCCAGCGTGTCACACTGGATCTGTCCACAAACATCTTCTGTGCCAGTTCCTGCTGGGATATGCCTTTTTCCATTCTGTATTTTCTCAGTGTTTCGCCAAAACTGATACCCACGACCGTTTCACTCCTTGGAGCAGTGTTTTTATTGGTGAAAAACACGTTGACAGACACGTACAGCATATGCCTGTGAAAGAATAAGGTGAAAACAGAACTGAACCATGTCGCTATATTGCATTGGATTCAGCTGTCATGCAAAATATAGATATCAACGCGGAAACTGTTCAGTTACATTTCCGGTTAACCTGTGTACCTATTATACACCATGAGAACAGAAACAGAAAGTCCCGGATTCGAAAAAATACAGCCGCTGTTTTTTCACACACCGCAAAGTGCCTTTCCACGCGCATTTTTCCATTTGTTTAAGGGCCGGCTGTCTTTTCCCGCAGCGCGAACCTGCCGGGTTTATCCGGTGTGTTTTTCGGTGCAGTGCAGGATGTCCGGCTGTCCTGACAGGGTGCGCTTTTTCCCTGTATGCCGCAAAGACTCATCCCCGCGAAATATACACGTTATCGGAATGATCCGTAAAAACCGTATGTGGCGTTACGGTATATACGGAAATCTATCAAAAATCCGTTCCGGGTTTTTGTGATTTCCAGTATAACAAAAGCTTCCCGGATCTTGTCTCCGGGAAGCCGTGTGTTTGGAAATACCTTTTGGACAGCAGGCCTGTTTCAGTCACCCATCAGCCATTCCAGCAGTTCCCACAGTCCCATTTCATATGTACCGGATTCTGTTATGGTGATGCTGCCGGAGGAGGTAGAGGTTGTTGTCCTGGTGGTCGTGGTCGTGGTGGTTTGCCTGGCCCTTGCTGCAGTGCTGAACTGGGCGTCGTCCACCACGGCCGGTTTGAGGCTGATGGAGCCTTTCAGCTTGTCTGACAGACTGTTCTTCTTATCCTTCTGTACACTGATCTTTACTTCACCGGACTGCTGCTGCGGTGTCTGCTGTGCAGACTGTACGGTAGTCTGCTCCGGTGGCTGTTCAGCAGGCTGCTGTGCCGTCTGTTCTGCGGGCTGCTGAGCCGTCTGTTCCGCAGGCTGCATTGCTGACTGCTCTTCCGGCTGCACCGCTGTCTCCGCTGCAGGCTCATCTGCATACCGGATGCTGAAATGGCCTGCACACTGTTCAAATGCGTGCCCGGCTACATTTACATGAAGCCCCGGGAGCAGC
>CAMOVR010000084.1 GCA_946627565.1 uncultured Clostridia bacterium | reverse complement strand
CCTGGTAAAGCGTCAATACCTGTATGAATGTATATCTGCAGTGACAACATGTTTTCAGGCTTGTCATGTACAGCGTTTCTTTTTGATTGTCGGGTTTATACCAGCTGCCTTCTGGCGCGTTCCTTCTCGGCGGCCTCATCATCTGCGGGATACCACATGGGATCCACCAGATGGACGGTGCACGCTTCTCCCCTGGAGAAGGTGATGCGGTGCGGTGTCTGGACTTTCAGGAGCTGATCGCCGATGGGTACCAGGTATTCGGTGCGGTCAGTAAGGAAGATGCGCTTTTCGATGTGTGTGGCGAATCCGTCCTCTGAAGGGCCCTTCAGCTCAATCTCATTGGGTCTGGTTGCCACAACCATTTCTTCACCGGCGTCCCCGGGAACGGTCAGGTCCAGCGCCTGATCCATGTGTCCTTTGGGATAGGCTTTGCCGTCCCGGATCACCACATTGATGAAGGTGCTCTCCCCGAGGAAGTTGTGCACGAAGCGATTGCAGGGCCGGTTGTACAGGTTTTCCGGCGTGTCGATCTGCATGATCTTTCCCATGTCACAGACCATCATACGGTCGGAGATGGCCATGGCCTCGGACTGATCGTGGGTGACGAAGATGATGGTAAAGTTGAACCGGCGCTGCAGTGCCTTGATTTCAAACCGCATGGTTTCACGCAGCTTGGGGTCCAGGTTGGAAAGCGGCTCGTCCAGCAGCATGACCTTGGGATTGGTGACAATGGCGCGGGCCAGGGCAATGCGCTGCTGCTGGCCGCCCGACAGGTCCCCGGGCCAGGCTTTTTCCAGGCCGGTCAGGCTTGTGTGGTGGAGGGCCTCGTTGACGCGTTTGACGATGTCCGTTTTGTTGAGCTTCTGAATGCGGAGCGGGAAGGCCACGTTTTCAAAGACGTTCATGTGCGGCCATACGGCGAAAGCCTGGAATACCATGCCCAGGCCGCGGTCTTCGGGCTGCACATACAGGTTCTTCTTTTTTGAGGAGACCAGTTTTCCGCACAGCTCAATCTCGCCTTCGGACAGGTCCTCAAACCCGGCAATCATGCGCAGGGTGGTGGATTTGCCGCAGCCGGAAGGCCCCAGGAAGGAAAAGCACTCGCCCTCGTGCACGCTGAGGTTGAAGTCATCCACGGCCACGATGTCGCCCAGGGTCTTGGTGGTGAACCGTTTGGTGACATGGTTCAGAATGATCTGATCAGCCATGGCTTAAACCCCCTTCCTGTCCTTGGTGAGTTTGGTGACGATGGTATTGAGGATAATGATGATGCCGATGGCCACCGTGGCCAGTGCAGCTGCCTGGGGGATCATGCCTGCGTCGCGCAGGGAGTAGATCTGAACGCCCAGGGTGCGGGTATAGGGGCCGTAGAGCAGAATGGATGTTGTGACCTCACGCATGGCCGGCAGGAAGATCAGGAAGAATCCGCTGACCATGGCGGGACGGATCAGGGGCAGGGTGATGTCCGCCAGAGACTCGGTATGGCTGGCGCCGCAGACCCGGGCCGCTTCCTCCAGGGAGGAGTGCACCTGCAGCAGGGCTGCAGAGGACGTCTTCATGCTGAAGGAGAGATACCGTGCCAGATAGGCCACCAGGATAATCCAGATGGTGTTGTACAGGTTGATGCCGGCGATTCTTCCGCTCCAGGCCAGAATGACGCCGATGGAAAGCACCGTGCCGGGAATGGCATAGGGCAGCATGGAGATGACTTCCAGCACACCCTTGCCCTTGGGACGGATCTTCTGTACCACATAGGCCACCAGCGTGCCCAGGAACATACAGATGATGCCGGCGGTGATGGACACGAAGAGGGAATTGCGGATGGAGTCGATGGTGCCGTTGGCCGAGAAGACCTTCTCGTACTGGGCCAGCGTGAAGTTCTTGAACTCCAGGGGCAGTCCGTAGGCCTTGAGGAAGGAGATGAGGACGATCATGACCAGAGGCACGATGACGATGAGCACCAGCGTCAGGATGGCCAGCAGGAACAGGGGAATCTTGGCGCCCCGGAGCTTGATCAGGGTGGGACGCATGGATTTGCCCTTGATGATGTCGTAATTGCCGGCAGAGAGGATCCTGTTCTGCAGGATCAGGGCAGCGGCCACTACGACGACCAGCATGACGGAGAGGGCAGCTCCCTGCCGTATGCCGTCAAAGGATCCGCCGGAGTTGTAGATGACGGCGTAAATCCGGGTGGGCAGTGTGTAAATGCCCTTGGCGTATCCCAGGATGGAGGGCACGCCGAAGTGGGCAAGGGACGTGGTCAGGATCAGCAGGGCCCCGGCGGAAATGGCAGGCTTGACCAGGGGCAGGGTGATTTTCCAGATGACCTGGCGCTGCTTGGCACCCGCAATGCGGGCGCTTTCTTCCAGGGTCGGGTCCATGCGCTCAAGGGCCGAGACCACCTGCATGAACACGAAGGGGAAGTAGTAGCTGACTTCCACAAAGACAATGCCCCAGACGGAGTTGATGTTGATGGGCATGCCCTTGAGACCGAAAAGCTGGACCAGCCATTTGTTGATGTAGCCGGAGCGGCCGTTGAACATCATGTCCCAGGCCATAGCCCCAAGAAAGGGAGGAAACATGTAGGGAATGTTGAACAGGGCCCGCATAAGGCCTTTGGCCGGTATATCGCTGCGGCCCAGAAGCCAGGCGTAGAACACGCCCATAATGGTGCCGAGAATGGTGGCCAGCACCGCGATTTTCAGGGTGTTCCACATGGCTTCCAGGTTCTTGCTTTCCGTGACCTGTTCCACGAACATTTCGACTTCCAGCTTGCCTTCGTTGAAAAAGGCGTTGTAGATGATCATGACGATGGGGATGACGACGATGATGAGCAGAAGGATAAAGCAGACGACGGTCATGACCTTATCCATGTTAAGCCGTTTGCGGCCGTCGACTGCGGCCAGTTCGGCGCTGACACCGGAGCGGAACTTCATGCGGAGGTACCTCCCTTCCGGGCGGGATAGAAGCGGGTGTTGAGAAAACGGATGCCGACGGTTTCTCCCTCTCCGGCAGTACCCCGGGTTCTGGCATCCAGCATGGACTGCTGGACACGGATCTGCTTCTGTCCCAGGGTCAGGAAATAGTTGTATTCACTGCCGAGGAATACACGGGAATCCACCCGGGCACGCAGAGGCGAGGAACTGTCAAAGACAATGTCGTTGGGGCGGACACCGAGCTCATAGCCGCCCTGTGCAGCCTCCGGCGGCACATCCAGGGGACAGGGGATGGGTTCCCCGCAGTTGAAAACGAGTCCGGAGGGGGTGTTTTCCAGAGGAAGGAAATTGGAGACACCGATGAACTCAAAGGTGAAGCGGTTGGCCGGGTGCAGGATGATTTCCTCATCGGTTCCGTACTGACAGAGGCTGCCGTCCTGTTCCATGATGGCCATTTTGTCACACAGCTGCAGGGCGGACTGCTGGTCGTGGGTGATGTAGAGGATGGTGGCGCCCAGCCGGTTCTGGATCATGCGGATTTCCAGGAGCATCTCTTCGCGGAGCTTGGCGTCCAGGTTGGTGATGGGCTCGTCCATGACCAGCAGGTCGCTGTCCACCACCAGGGCTCTGGCGATGGCGACACGCTGCTGCTGCCCGCCGGAAAGCTGGTTGGGCAGGTGGTTGGCGTACTCGGTCATACGCACCTGCTCCAGGGCGTGCATGGCCCGCTGCCGGATTTCTTCCTTCGACCGCCTCTGCTTTTTCAGGGGATAGCTGACGTTTTCCAGTACCGTCATGTGCGGCCATACGGCATAGTCCTGAAAGACGATGCCGATGTTCCGCTTTTCCGCCGGCACATTGATGCGCTTTTTGGCGTCAAACAGGACCCGATCCCCTACGGTGATGGAGCCCGTTTCGGGCCGGATGAGGCCCAGCAGCGCACGAACCAGGGTGGTTTTTCCACATCCGGACGGCCCGACGAGACATACGATCTTCCCGCTCTCCACTTCCAGGGAGAAATGGTCCAGGACCGTGTTCGAGCCATAGCGGAAAGTGATGTTGTCAAATATGACGTTTGCCATGGGTTCTTCTCCTTGCAGTCATGATTGGATGGTTGCTGCTGTTTTGGGGGGAGAGTGAAAAAAGCGGGCATGCCCGCCGGTAACGGACGTGCATGCCCGAGCACAGAAAGCTTATTTGCCGAAGATCTTGTTGAAGGTGTCCAGATAGTTCTGGAGATTTGCACCCAGATCCGCATAGTCCACTTCCATGTTGATGGCGGCGATGGCGGAGGTGTCAACCTGCATTTCCACGTCGTCGCGCACGGATACCAGATTGTTGGCTACCAGGACTTCCTGGCCTTCCTTGGAGAGGATGAAGTCCATGAGCAGTCTGGCGTTGTCGGGATTCGCGCAGCCCTTGATGATGGCAATAGGGCTGGTCATGGTGATGACGTCCTCTGTGGTGTAATGGAATGCCATGGGAGAGCCTTCCGCAATCAGGTTGGCGGAGACATAGTCCAGGCAGATGCCTACCTGATAGGATGCGTCAGCCACGCGGTTGTGGGTGGCGGTGGTGCCGCTCTCCAGCTCCACGCCGTTGTCCTTCAGGGCCTGGAAATAGGCCTCGCCGTACTTGGGATTCTGCATCATGGCAGCCATCCAGTACTTGGTGGTGGAAGCCTGGGACGGGTCGGTCATGATGATCTGGTTGTTCCACTTGGGATCCAGCAGGTCATTCCAGGTCTTGGGGGCGTCTGCTTCATCCACACCGATGAACCATGCGATGCCCATGGTCACCAGACGGCCGGCGGTGTAGTATCCGTCAGCATCGATGTATTCCTTGGCGATGTGTTCGGTTTCCGGGGAGATGTAGGGCTCCAGCCAGCCGTTGGCCTTGAAGGCTTCGTAGTCAGAGGGGTCGCCGAGCCAGACCAGGTCGCTGGCGATCTGTCCGCCGTCCTGAGCCTCTGTGGTCATCTTGGTGACGAGCTTGCCGCCGCCGGCATAGTAGTATTCCATGTCAACGGTGGGATACTTTTCCTCAAAGGCTTTTTCGATGGCCTGCAGCTGTGCTTCCTGCATGGATGAATAGAGCATGACCTTGCCGGAAGGCGCGTCTGCCAGAGCGGCGCATACAGACAGTGTAAGCGCAATGGCCAGAATCAGAGAGACGAGCTTTTTCATGGATGGAATCCTCCTTTTCAGTTGTGGTCCAAAGAAACGAACAAGTGAACTGCCCTGTATTATATAGACCCGGCTGAGGGATGTCAACGCATGCAGGAATGCTCTTAGCAGTGTTTTCACGCATTTTTCTGTCTCATCTGTTCAGAAAATCTCCGATGTCCCCAAGCACCTTCCCAAGACTATGATACTTTCCGGAATAAATGACAGGATCAAGCACCGTCAGGTCAACATCAAAAGAATCCCGGCACGTTAGGCGCTCATCCATCTGGATATTCCGGATGGGGGAGAAGAACGTTGTGGAGTTCCCGGTCTCAACACTTCTGGCCACCTCGCATTCATAGACCCAGCGGCTCTCCTCCAGTACCGGAACGTCCAGTACTTCACCCCGGCTGACATTATATGCAGCCCCGTCTTTGGGACCGTCAGATGCGTGGCGGGAACCGAAATAATCCATCAGCGGAAGCATGTCCACACTGACAAGGTTTGCGCTGAAGATCCCGGTGCGCAGCACATTCTGCTTTGTTCTCTTGGTGCCTGACATGCTGATGACCAGCATGTATCCGTCGCCTTCCGCCTGGGTAACGCTTATCCAGGTGATGGGGGCAAAGTTGGCCGTCCCGTCTTCATTGTTCGTGCCGATGATGAAGGCAGGCTGGACACACATGGAGTAGACCGGGGCGACAGATCTTCTTTTTCCCATTTTTCTTGCCTCCGTATCTGAAAAACCGGACTGCTGCTTTAAGGGCTGTCCCGGCCGGATGGTTCAGGCCTGCTGCATCTGTAATCCATGCAGGAAAAGTCTCAGCATGCCTGCATCAGACGCAGGAAAAAGGACACGATGTGGTGATACGATTCCAGCGGGATCCTCTCGTTGTTTCCATGGATCATGGCCCTCTCTTCCCGGCTCATGAACACGGGGGAGAAACGGTAGACATGGTCTGAAACGGCACAGTAGTTCCAGGAATCCGAAGAGGCCAGCATGAGGTAGGGGGTGACGAAAACGGAAGGGTATTCCGCCCTGACCGTGCTGAGAATATGCTGCCATCCATCCCCGTCCATCCGGCTCACGGGAGAGGGATCCCGGCCGTATGGCATGTCGATCTCAACCAGATCGTCACGGACGATCTTCTTAAGCCGCCGTATGACGTCCTCCCCGGTTTCGCCGGTGTTGATGCGCACATTGGCGGTGATGGACGGGCTTGCGGGCATGACGTTGAATGCGCTGCTCCCCTCCATCTGGGTGAAGGCCGTGGTGGTGCGAACCAGGGCATTGAGTTCACCCCCGGCCAGACGGCAGATGCCGTAGAGCAGAGGGCGGAAGAACCAGAGATTGGCAAAAAGCAGCCGCAGGGGCAGGGCTCCATGGCTGGCCAGTCCTTCCATGGTACAGCGGGCAGCAGGGGAGAGACGGGCGGGGAAGGGATGGTTTTCCACCCTTCGCACAGCCCTGGCCAGGCGCCCGATGGGAGAAAAGGCAGGGGGCGTGGAGGCGTGGCCGCCGCCGGTACGGACGGAAAAGCGCACGGCCATGGTGCCCTTTTCTGCAATTCCCACCACGGCAGCCGGTTCCTTTACGGTGGGAAAGATATGCTCCACAATGGCGCCGCCCTCATCCATGACAAATGCCAGACGGATTCCCTGTTCCTGAAACCACCTGACAATGGCCGGTGCGCCGTCCCCGTTCACCTCTTCGCTGCCCGAAAAACACAGGTACAGATCGTTTGCGGGAACAAATCCGTTTTCCAGCAGCCTGTCTGCTGCCTGCAGGATGCCGGAGAAGGTGCACTTGGTATCCAGGGTGCCGCGGCCCCACAGGACCCCGTTTTCAATCACGCCGTCAAAAGCCGGTTTTTCCCAGCCTTCCGGGTCCACGGGGACAACATCAAAATGGGCCATGAGGACAGCCGGCTTTTCTTTGGAGCGTCCCTTCCAGTGAAAGACCAGCGAGCGGGGACCTGGCCGGGTGAGACTGCAGCCGCTGTACACATGCGGAAAGAGTTCGGGGAGCAGGCGGAACAGCTTTTCAAACTCTTCTTCATCATCCTTTGCAGGGTCTGCATGGGATACAGTGCGGCAGCGGATCAGGGCCTGCAGGGCTGAGACGGCCTGCTCCCGGTCATACTCCGGGACCGGGGCAGGATTTGGGGATACGGTTTCAGGGCGCAGCAGAAGGGCCCGGACAAGAAGAACCAGGAGAAAAGCCAGGACTGGCACGAAAATGATCCAGAACATACGTTATGCATCCTTATCTGTTGTTGTACTGCTGTCTTTTTTGCTGTCCAGCAGGCCGGCTTTCTGCAGCAGCAGGCCGGCGCCAAGGGCGATCAAGGCACTGACGGGCACCAGGATGCCCACGGAACCTGCCAGGGAAGGCACGCAGACAAAGAGGGCGATCATGCAGATCAGGGGGGTCAGGGCCAGCTTCCAGTTCTTGGAGAAGTACACCAGGGCCAGGGAGCCCATCAGGGCGGGCATGATATTGTCAAAGGCCGGGGCCAGCACGGGGTTTTCCAGAATGGGCTGGAGAAAGCCGATGCCAAAGACACCTAGGGCGATCACCAGGGTGGTTACCAGGGAAGAGGTGGCCACAGCGATGGTGGAGAGCGCTTCCCCCTCCTCCGTTCCGGGCTTGACACCGGCTGCGTCCAGGGCATTGAGGACACAGGGCACCTTCAGACTGGACAGGGAGCCGGTGACAAAGGCCAGATAGGTGCCGCCGGTGCCCAGCATGGGCGCGTAGGTGAATACTTCAATGACGCCCACGGTCCAGAAAACGGGGGCAACGCCCATAAGGCCCCGGAGCACGTCCGTAAGGGGCGGCCATGCATTGTAGTGTACAGATACGGCCATGGGGATCATGAGGAACATCAGGATGGCAAAGGAGGTCCAGAGCCTGCCGTAAAAATGGGTCGCTTCCGTATAGGTCTGGGGCTTCATTGTATTTTTCGCCATATCAATCAGCCTCCCATCAGCTGCGTCAGCGGGATGGCGGCAATCATGCCGCCCAGCATGCACAGGGGAAGTGCGTACTGTTCCAGCCATTTGACGTGAAGACGCCGGATCATAAGGCCGCACAGGGCCATTAAGATCATGGAAACCAGAGCCACGGCAATGGGGATCATGCCGGGCAGGCCCTGCTGGATATCCGCAAACAGCAGTCCTGTGAAGGCACAGATCATGCCAAGGAACAGGGAATCCATGAGAAGGGAGCTTTTCTTCGCATCCTTCTGCCGGATCCTGTCAAGGCCGTGCTCGATTTTTTTGAGCCCAAAGAGCACCACCAGAATCCCGGAGAGAATGCCCAGGGTCATAACCCAGGCAATGGCGCTGAAGACCTGTGGGTCCGTCACCAGGGTAGCGGTGGACTGAATGCCCATGGCGGAGGCGGCGGACTGGGCCGCAGGCAGTTCATAGGTCAGGGCGCCCAGCACGCTGAGTCTGACCCAGGGCAGGGGGAGGCCCAGAAACTGGCTTAAGGAAATCACCCCGATGAGGATTGCCAGGGCCGGAGCGACGGTAAACAGGGCGCTGGCCGATATGGTCCTGCGGATCACGGCATCGTCCATATGAAGGCTCCTGGCTCGCTTTACGGCCCTCAGGAGAAAAAACAGGGACTGGATGACCACAAAAAGAATGACCAGTCCTGCAATGAGGTACATAAAAGGACTGTTTGGTGAAAATGACATGGATTCACAACCTTTCAGAATGGATCGGCACCTGTATTGTAATCCCTGCGGCAGTGTTTGCAAGCAGGAATCTTTTGCAGCATGTCGAAAACTGAACAGATGGGACGGACCGCCTGCGGCCGCGTCCCGCCAAGAAACCGGTCCGGTGCTCCCGTGCCGGAACGGATGTGAAGCAGCATGCAGAAAAGATGGGTACGTGTTCTGCTGTGGGTGCTGACCATCGCCCTGTGCGCAGCGATTTTCGGGTTTTCGGAACAGGACGGGGAAGAATCCATGGCGACCAGCGGATTGATCGCTGTTCCTATAGCCAACTGGATCGCAGGGATGCGGCCGGGCATGACCGGTGAGGAGTATCTTGAACTGCTGGACGGGGTACAGGCATTTGTCCGGAAGACCGCCCACTTTTCGGAGTATGCGGTCCTGGGCATCCTGGTGTACCTGCTGGGTGTTTCCTATGCAAGGCGGCATCCCGGCCTGATCTCCGTGGCTTCATGCCTGCTGTACGCATCTGGGGATGAAGTGCACCAGTTTCTTGGGGGCAGCCGTACCGGCATGGTACTGGACGTGCTGCTGGACACAGCCGGCGCCGCCTTCGGGGCCCTGATGGTTTTCCTGTATCTGTCGGGAAAGCCCGGGCACACGGACAGGGGGCAGACGGCAGACTGCAAGGCGGAAAGGGCTGGCATGGACACATGAAGGCTTTGATTCTCAACTCGGGCACGGGCAGCCGTATGGGGGACATTACGAAAACCCATCCCAAGTGCATGACGGAGATCGGGGGCGGGGAGACCATCCTGTCCAGGCAGCTCCGGCAGCTGGCGGAAGCCGGGGTGCAGGAAGCGGTTATTACCACAGGGGAATGGGATCAGAAGATACGGGAAGCCTGTGAAGGCTGCGGCCTTAAGGTGACGTTTGTTCTCAACCCCAGGGCCCGGGAGACCAACTATATCTACTCCATGTATCTGGCCCGGGAAGCGCTTAAGGGCAGCGACATTCTCCTGATGCACGGCGACCTGGTTTTTGAGTCCCGTGTTCTGGATGACGTCATGGCATCCCCTGTAAGCTGCATGGCGGTCTCATCCACCCTGCCGCTTCCTGAAAAGGATTTCAAGGCGGTGATAAAGGACGGCAGAATCCGGGAAATCGGCATTAACTGCTTTGAAAGCGCCCTTGCGGCCCAGCCCCTGTACAGGTTCCTGGAAGCGGATTTTGCCCTCTGGATGGAGAGCATTGCGGAGTTTGTGGAACAGGGCGAAGTAAAGTGCTACGCGGAAAACGCTCTGAACCGGAAAACCGGGGATATTCTTCTGTGCCCCCTGGATGCCGGGGACAAGCTGTGCAGCGAGATCGACACACCGGAGGACCTTAATCGGGTCCGGGGCGTCCTTGAGGAGATCCGCAGACGTGTGGTCTACATGTGCTTTTCCACGGATGTCCTGCACGCTGCCCATCTGCGGCTGATCCAGCGGGCAGAGCAGCTGGGGCAGGTGGTGATCGGCATCCTTTCGGATGAAGCGGTGGCCAGCTACAAGCGGTTTCCTCTCCTGACATGCAGGGAGAGGATGCAGATGTTCCGCCAGGTGGCGGGCGTCAGCCGGGTCATGGAACAGAAAACTCTGAGCTACCGGGAAAACCTGGAAAAGCTGCGGCCGGACTTTGTGGTGCACGGCGACAACTGGAAAACCGACTTCCAGAAACCCATCCGGGAGGAAGTTGTGCGGGTGCTCTCCGGCTGGGGCGGTGAACTGGTGGAATATCCCTACACCCGGGATTCGCGGTTTTCTGCCCTGGAAGGCAGGGCCCGCAGCGAGCTTGCCCTGCCGGATTCCCGCCGCTCCAGACTCCGCAACCTGATTTCCATGAAGGGTCTGGTCACCGCCATGGAAGCCCACAGCGGCATTACGGGCCTGATTGTGGAAAACACCGTGGTCTATGAGGAGAACGGCGGCGCGCATCAGTTTGACGCCATGTGGATCTCCTCCCTGTGCGACTCCACCGCCAAGGGCAAGCCGGATATCGAACTGGTGGACATGTCCAGCCGCTTCAGGACCATAGACGACATTCTGGAAGTCACCACAAAACCCATCATCTTTGACGGGGACACAGGCGGCCTGCCGGAGCACTTTGTCTACACGGTCCGCTCCCTTGAGCGCATGGGTGTGTCCATGGTGATTATCGAGGACAAGACGGGGCTGAAGAAGAATTCCCTGTTCGGCACGGAAGTTCAGCAGACCCAGGACAGCATTGAGCACTTCTGCGAGAAGATCCGGGCAGGCAAAAAGGCACAGAAGACGCGGGATTTCATGATCTGTGCCCGGATTGAATCACTGATTCTGGAAGCGGGCATGGAGGATGCGCTGACACGGGCCTTTGCCTTTACACAGGCCGGTGCGGACGCCATCATGATCCATTCAAGACGCAGGGAGCCGGACGAGATCTTCACCTTTGTGGAGCGCTTCCGGGCACAGGACGCGGTGACGCCGCTGGTGGTGGTGCCCACATCCTTTAACCAGGTCCGGGAGGAAGAGTGGCGAAAAAGGGGCGTCAATGTTGTGATCTATGCCAATCAGCTGACCCGGGCGGGCTTCCCCGCCATGCAGAAGGCTGCGGAAACCATTTTACGGAACCACCGGGGCCTGGAGTGCGACGATCTCCTGATGCCCATCCGGGATATCATTCGTCTGATCCCGGAAGAAAACTGAACACCAATAAGGGAGGAATCATTGTATGGGACAGATCCAGGTAACCACTTGCCCGATTAAGGGACTTTATGTGATTGAACCGACGGTACACGGGGACAGCAGAGGCTACTTCATGGAGACCTACAGCCACCGTGATATGGAGGCGGCAGGCCTGCCTGCGGTTTTTGTACAGGACAATCAGTCCATGTCCACCAAGGGCGTTCTCCGGGGACTTCACTTCCAGAAGCAGTACCCCCAGGCCAAGCTGGTGCGGGTGATCCGGGGCGAGGTTTTTGACGTGGCAGTGGACATGCGCAAGGGCAGCGAAACCTTCGGAAAGTGGTACGGCGTTGTGCTCTCTGAAACCAACCACAAGCAGTTCTATATCAGTGAAGGGTTCGCCCACGGTTTCCTGGTGCTTACGGACACGGCGGAATTCTGCTACAAGGTGACGGATTTCTGGCATCCCAATGACGAAGGCGGCATCGCCTGGAACGATCCGGACATCGGGATTGTATGGCCGGAACTTCAGGGAAGCTATCCGGGTTCCCCCTGCGCCGCAGGCTACACCCTCTCCGACGGCACCCCGCTGAACCTGTCTGATAAGGACCAGAAATGGCCCGGCATCCGGGAAGGTTTCCAGTTTAACTGACAATTCCACTGAAGGCAGCGCCAGATCTTAAGAGAAAGAAGTGACGGGCCAGTCATGGAAACCATTGTGGATTATATCCGGTGGCTTCAGGATATCCCCTTTACTGTCAGGGACGTCAATGAAGTTGACAGTGTCGTTTTCTCCGCCATTTCCTATATGGACCTGAAGGACATCCTCATGGATGGACAGAAACTGACGGTACGGGCCTGCTGCCGGCTCCTGCTGGAGAAGGACAATATCTCCCCGCAGCACAGGGAACTGTATGAGGCCCTGGAACAGTCAGACAGGTTTGGTCCGGTGGTTGTGGGCAGGTACAGGGACACCTTTGAAGAACAGTCCACTGTCCAGTTTTCCTGCATGCTCCTGGAAGTGAGAAGGGACCTTAACTACATTGTGTTCCGGGGCACGGACGATTCCATCGCCGGCTGGAAAGAAGACTTCATGACAAGCTTTACCCTCACCCAGGGGCAGAAGCTGGCCCAGCGCTTCCTCGAAAAGCAAATACGCTCCGGAATCATGTACGACATCGGGGGACATTCCAAGGGCGGCAATCTTGCCATGTATGCCCTTGCTCAGCTGGAAGAAACGAAGCTTAAGCAGGTTCGGCGGGTCTACCTCCAGGATGCGCCCGGGCTCTGCCCGGACGTTATGGACATATCCGGCCTGGACCGCTTCCGGAAGAAGATTGTCCGCATGGTGCCGCAGTACAGTGTGATCGGACGGCTGTTTGAAAACGATATCCCTGTTTCGTATCTGGTGAAGTCTTCCGCAGACGGGATCATGCAGCATGATATTGAAACCTGGGGTATCGACCACGGAAAGATTATGACCGCAGAAGAACCGGATCCGGGGGCGCAGCTGGTCAATGACACGGTTGCATCCTGGCTTGGGGATGTCAGCACCCTGGAGAGAGAAAAGTTCTTCAGTGAAATCTTCAGCATGATTCAGTCAGGCGGCGCCAGGAGAGTGGGGGAAATCGACGGAAATGCGGTTTCTTCGGTTCTGGACGGACTGAAGGAGTCAAGTCCGGAGACCAGGGATGCCGTGGCAAAAATCCCAATGGCTGCTATCTTCGGCAGGTATGCGGATAAAATCTGGGACCTGCGGCTGGTGCGCTGGGTGCGGACCAGCCCTGTGGCTGTGAACCTGGTCCTGATTGCGCTGGGACTGGCCTTCCAGGCAGTCCCGGTCCGCGTCATGGGTGTCACGGTGGGCATCGCGATTGTCGATATAGCCCTGTTCCAGATCCTGATTACCATCCGTCACCTGATTGATACGAAATGGGACATGAAGGGGGAGCGGGTGCGCATCAACCTGTGCATCATCCTGGCGGCCTTCGCCTATTTTATGATCGTCAAGGATCAGGCCCTCTTCAATATGTCCTCTCTGATTTTCGGCATCTTCTTCCTGATCCATGCCTCCAACCATCTCTATGGTATGCGCCGGGAAGTAAAATGGTCGGTGGCCAAGGTGATGCATGCCGTGATGTCGGTCATGTTTGCCTTTGTGGGCCTCTTTGTCACCCTCAGCGAAGCCCATACCGTGTCATGGTACGCAGGCACGGCGGGCATGCTGCTGATCCTGGACGGCACGGCAGGCCTGGTGCATGGGATTCAGAAGTCTGATAAAACGAAAAAAGCCGGGAAGGCAGAGACACAGGAACATGCCCGCCTGTCCTGAAGCACGGCAAAAAGAACAGGGACGGGAACACGGTACAAAACAGGCTTAAACCGGAATATAAAGCACCGCAGACATGGAAGGAATCAGCATTCTTTCCGTGCCTGCGGTGCTTTTGCATGAGGGCGGCTGCCGCATAAAAACCGGGCTGCCGCATTTGGCAGCCCGAAGGTGTATGAAAGGAGAGATGTATCAGAAGCTGACGGCTTCGCCATTGACATAGAGGGTATAACCGTTGAGGTTCACATGAGCAAGATCACCGGTGAAACTGTCCAGATAACTGTCGCCCGTCAGAGTCCAGGTGGATGAGGCATCCAATACCACAGAGGCAGAGCCTGAGGCAGCCTGGTTGACAGCACCTGTATAGCTGGAGCCGCCTGCAAGGTTTACAGCCACAGAGGAGACACTGTCGGTGACAATATCGCCGGATGCAGTCTGACCGGAGAGATTCAGGGTAACATGTCCGCCGTTTTTCCCGGCATTTCCCCAGGAATCCGCTGTGGCAGAGACCAGGGTGGAAGAGTCAGCTGCGTTTGTCAGACTGACATGATTCAGATCGATGGTGGTGGTGACATTGGTCACATGGAACATGGAACCGGTAAGACTGGTGAGACTGCCGCCGGTCATGGTGAAGCTGGAATTGCCTTCAGCGGCATCTCCGGACATGGACTGATAGATCAGCACATTGGTATTCTGGGTGGATTGCCCGTTGAGCTTTGTATTGCTGCCGGTCAGGGAGACATTTTCCAGGGTGACGGAGTTTCCGCCTTCGATGACAACGGCTTCGGAAGTCGCGGCAGAGAGAGTGGCATCTTTTACCGTGATATCCGCGGTGGAATAGATTGCAGGAGAACCAACGCCGCTGGTGGTATAGGAGCCGCCTTCAGCCAGGACAGTTCCGCCTCCCCGGTCAGAGCGGATGGCAGCGGAGAAATTTCCGGAAGTGGATACGGTTACATTGTGAGCGGTAAGACTGGCGCCTCCGGTGGTCATGAGGCCGCCGGAATTGTTGCCGGTGGTGACGATGTCGGTATCAGAGACGGAAACGGAGGTGCCGGTGCCATAGCTGAAGATGCCGTTGGCATGGGTGCCGTCTGATGTGACGCTTGTGTTGCTCACGGTAAGATTTGCTCCGTCTTTTGCCAGAACAGCTGCATTGATGCCATAGAAATCAGCGGATTCGCCATTGGAAGAACCGGTCTTGGAAATGGTTGCCCCGTCCAGGCTGACGGAAGAGGAGGAGACAAGAACAGCATTTTCACTGTCTGTGCTGGATGCATAGTCTCCGCTGTAATTTCCCTCCGTCAGGGTTGTGGCAGAAACATACTCTGTCGGTGCGGAGGATCCGGGACCGCCGGCCATGCCGCCAGGGGCCATACCGCCGGGAAGTTCGGGGGGCATCTGGCCATTCTGGTTGTTCATGCCAGAAGGAAGTTCAGGGGGCGTCTG
>CAMOVR010000083.1 GCA_946627565.1 uncultured Clostridia bacterium | reverse complement strand
CCTCTGCCCGTGACAGGACTTTTGCTGTAAAGGTCTCCGGGCTGACGCATCAAAACAGAGCAGGCAGAAGGATCTGCCTGCTCGTGCACAGTTTTAAAGAATGCTTCAGTTTTCTCCGTCTTTTACGGTATCCTCTTCCGCACTTTCCAAAAGGTTCGTGGTGATGTAGTCCACGCCCCAGGAGGAAAGTTCTTCCGCATCATCCGGATTGTCCACGGTCCAGACATTGACGCGGATGCCGGCATTGTGCAGCTGATGGAAGCGCTTTTCTGTCAGACTCCGGTAGTAGATGTCCAGGTCCAGCTGATAGTTCGTCAGATCTGCCATGAGGTTCCCCGCGTCTTCCCCGGCCAGAAGCTGCATGGGCTGTTCCGGCAGACGGGACCTGAGGCTCACCAGGGTAGGAAGGTCAAACGAAATGAAGATAATGTTTTCCAGCATGCTGCAGTTCATGACGATGTCCACGATGTTGTCCACATCTTCCGGATCCATATGATTCTTAAGCTCCAGCACACTGGTCTTTTTGGTATCCCGGCACACGTGCAGGTATTCTTCCAGGGAAGGCATCTGCAGGCCTTCCTGCTCCGGGTGATCCGGATCCGGGATGCGCAGGGAACGCAGGGCGGCATATCCGGTTTCTTCCACAATATGCTTATGCCCCGTCATGCGTTCGGTATCGTCATCATGAAAAACAATGAACCGTCCGTCTCTTGTTCTGTGAATATCTGTTTCAATGCCAAAGTAGGGGCGCTCCCCTGCAAGTTTGAAAGCAGGCAGTGTGTTCTCAACCCGTAAACCACATCCCCTGTGTGCAATAAGTCTGGCGCCGTGGTTACGAAAGGTGATGATTTCCGCCAAGTCAGTGATTCTCCCTTCTGAAATCAGGACTTCAGAGAAAAGACAGACGTCTTATTCTCTTCCGTCACTGTCCGGCGGGATGCCGGACAAGGCGATATGATACCCATTTGTGCAGATGTGTCAATGCCAATCAAAAGAAAGCCAGTATAAAGGTACGAAATAAAGGTACAGGATGACCTGTGAATTCCGGCATATACAGAAACAGCATGAAACAGTCCGCTTTTCTTAAAATGCGTCCAGAAACTCTGGACGCATGTAAACGGATGCATATCTGTCCTGTCAGTCCACCGTGAAAGTCTGCTCAATCAGGGTACGGCTCATTTCCGTGTTGCCGGACTTTGCCCTGGCATGCACGATGTAGGTGTATGTTCCCTTGGGCAGTGCGCTGAACTTGAAGGCCTTGTTGATGGTGTACCGGATGTCAAAGGACTTCTTGTTGGGCGTATACTTGGCGCTCATGATATTCTTCCCGTTGGCATCCCGGATGTAGGCGGTAACCGAGGTCAGCGTTCCCTTGTTGACGGAGATGACACCCCGCAGGCTTGCGGAGGATCCCTGTGTGACAGTGGTGGGATACTGGGTATACCGTATGGTGATGGAAGGCTTTTCTGCCTTGACGGTGAAGTTCCGGTTGATAATGACCTTGGAGGTGGACTTGGAACCGTAGCTGGCATATGCCGTGATCTTCAGGTTGTAGCTGCCCGCAGAAAGCTTGCCGAAGGAGACTTTCCTGTTGATGGTGTCCCGCACGCTGGCATTCTTTTTCTTGGGCCAGGAATTGACGTTTAATACGGTCTTGTTGTTGCTGCGGTTCTTGATCACCGCATTGAGTTTCGTAATGGTCCCGTAATTGACGGATACAGTGCCCCTGAGGGAGAAGGATTCGCCGGCGGTGAGGGTGCCCGGATAGGTCAGGTCGCTGGTGGTTATGGTCAGGGGCAGGTTGATGTTCGTCTCACCCAGGGCAGGCAGCGCCAGGGATGTGAGGAGCATAACCAGGGAAAGCAGAAGCAAAAATGAGCGGCGCAGCATGTTGAGCATATGTATCCTCCGTTACTTTCGCTCCGGTTGGGAGCGCATATATCCTGATACAACTATACAGGAAGACGCCCCTTCCGTCAAGAAGGGGCGCCTGTGAAATCAGGCAAAAGATCAGTCCGTGACAGGACGCCAGTCCTGGGTGGCTCCCTGTCCGTAACCTTCCGGATACTGACCGGGGGTAACCAGGACGCAGCCCATGTCGGCGTTGTAATTCTTGGCATTGGACTGTACGGATACGGGCAGGGTAAATCCTTCCTCTTCAAGTACCGAGCAGACCCCGGTCACATCGCTGCGCTCCACCGTGGGCTTAACCGTTGCGGGCAGTTCAGGGTGCAGCACATAGCTTGAGGGGTACAGATCGGTGAAGAGGTAGAAACCGTACTGGTCCGTAACGGTGGTGGCAATTTCCTTTTCGTCCCTGAGAAGACGGATGCGGACGCCAGGAATGCCGCCTTCACCGGTGTCCTGAAGACCGTTGCCGTTTTCATCCAGCCAAAGCAGGTCGCCCAGGGTGCCCGGGAGTACCGCACCCACGTCCATCCGGCTCACATCGTCCCCCATGCGCAGGGTGAAGACACCGGTGGAGCCGTTGCGGCGGTTGACATGACGCATGACGGAAATCAGGCTGCCGTCTTTAAGGCGTTCATCTTCCGGTTCCACCACCACATGGCCTTCCGGCAGGGCGCACTGTACTTCAAAGTCCCCGGGCAGAAGCCTGGTGAAGATGTAGTGTCCGCTCTCGTCGGAGGTGGAGGCGGCAAGCTCGGAGCCGGTGCCGTCCAGCAGGGTCAGTCTGGCACCGCTTAAGGGCTCAATGGAGCCGCTCTGGTCAATCCAGACCTGGCCCTGAATGTCGGTGTAGCGCAGCAGGCCCAGATGGAAGCCGTCCACATCCATGCCGGCCTTGAGCTCGATGACTTCACTGGTGAGCTGGTTTCCGGAGGTGGTGAAGGTGGTTTCCCCGGCCGGGGCGGAAATGGTCAGGCTGTCCAGCATGTACACAAGCCGGTAGGTGCCGGGGATCATGCCCTCGCTGCGGAAAATGCCGCTCTTATCGGTGGTCAGGGTGGTGAGGGTCTGGTTTGCCTGGACGTCATATACCAGGACGGTTTCGTTTTCCGCGGGCTTTTCCCCGTCGTCCCAGGTGCCGTTGGCGTTCTCATCCAGCCAGGCATCGCCTTCTACCGTACCGGGAAGTACAATGCCCAGCATCTGGTCCTTCCAGACCTGGCCCATGGCAACCGTCAGGGGCATGGTCTGCTCAGACTTGCAGCTCTCCAGGGGCAGCGTCAGCTTCGGCTTTCTGGCCAGAACGTAACCGTCCGGAATGGAGAGGGAGAGAAGATAGGTGGCGGGGCGGATCCCGGGGATCTCAAACATGCCCGTTGCATCGGTTTCCACATGGCCGTACACCTGTCCGGTGACGGTCATAAGGGTGATGCTTACCCCGGGGAAACCTTCCTCGTTTCCTTTTTTCAGACCGTCCGCTTCAGGATTGAAGAAGACCTGGCCGGAAATGCTGCCAAGGGACAGGGCGCCCAGGGCGGGCACGGTCCGTGTGTCCCCGGAAAGGAGGCTGAAGGTCTGTCCCACAGCCTTTGTGCCTTCGGTTTTCCAGCTGCTCCGGTCCTTTTCGGCGCCGGCAAAGATGCTGCCATCCGGAATGACGATTTCCACGTGATAGGTTCCGGGCAGCACCGCGTCAAAGCGGTAGGCCGCATCCTGACGGATCACGGTTTCGTAGGTTTCACCGGTTTCTTCGTTGACCAGGGTGACCTTTGTGCCGTCCAGGCCCCCTTCGTCGGTGTCAAATACGCCATTGTCGTTGGCGTCCCCGAACAGGGTGCCTTCCACCAGGCCGGGTTCCACCAGGCCGATGTCCACGGCGGTGTAGGTCTTGCCCATCTCAATGGTGATGGGCTCGCTGGTGCCTTCCCCGTTGCCCCGGCTGATGAGTACGTTGCCGGTGCCCGGGCGGGTAAAGGCATATCGGTCAGGGGCCTTCATGGTGATGACGTAGGAGCCGGGCAGGATGCCGGAGAAGGAATAGGAGCCGTTGGCGGCGGTATTGGATGAGGCCACCACAGTGCCGTCTGACCCTATGAGCCGGACGGCCTGGCCGCCGGCTGCCTTTTCGTTTGCACCCTTTGTGCCGCTGAAGTCAGCGTCATAGTAGACACTGCCGCTCAGAGATGCGCCGTAGAGCAGGCCCACATTGACCTGCATGGAGGCGCCGGAAACCAGGTTCAGGTCACGCACCTGGGCGTCCCGGCTGACGGAGGTGAAGCGGTTGGCATTGTCGCCTGTGCCCACCTTGGTGTAGAAGCTTCCGTCAGCAGGCAGGCTGGACATGAGACGGTACTCGTTGCTGCGAAGGGCTGAGAAAGTGTATAAGCCGTTTGCGTCTGTGGTGACGGTGCCGTAGTTGTAGCCGGAGGCACGGTAGGCCGTGACCCGGACACCGGGCATGGGCAGATCGCCGTCGTCATAGATGCCGTTGTAGTTCACATCCTGGAAGGCATAGCCGAAGATGGTGCCCTCGGAGATGACACCCACGTTCTGTTCGTCGATGCGCTCCGTCTTTTCATAGAGGATGTTGCGGCTCACCGAGCTCTTGCCCTCGGTGGTGAAGATGGACTTGTCCTTTGCAGCCGCACGTCCCGTGGCAGCGTTGGTGAACATGAAGCCTTCCGGCAGCGTCACCGTGAAGCGGTAGTTGCCGAAACGGAGCTGGGTAAAGTTGAAGACGCCGTCTTCATCCGTCAGGATCTGGTAGACAAGTCCGTTGTTGATGCCGGTCATTTCCACCAGGATGCCGGCCTGGCCGCCTTCCCCTTCGGAGCGGATGCCGTCGCCGTCATCCAGCCAGACCATGCCGGAGAAGCCGCAGGCTTCCGTACCGGCCACACCCATGTGCCAGGTCTGGTCCACATTCAGTTCAAAGGGCGCCGTCTCCTGGAGCCGTGCGCTCTGCCGGTTCATGACGTTGCTGGAGAGGGAGTCGGTCTTCCGGCTCTTTTCGCCGTAGCCGTAATACTCGGGCAGGCGGGTTCTGACCATGTAGGTGCCGGCGGGCAGGTCGGTAAAGAAAGCATTGCCGTCGCTGCCGGTGATGGTGCTTCCAACCAGGTAGTCTTCATCCATGCAGAGGATCAGGTCCACTTCCACCCCGGCCAGATCGCTTTCATAGCGGGATTGCTCGCCGTTGTGGTTGGGATCGCTGAAGGCGTGGACCTCAATGCTGCCGGTTCCGGATACGGCCCGGCGGGGCAGCTCACGGTATTCACCGTCAATGCCTTCCCGGTCCGGGGAGAGCAGAGCGTAGGTGGAATACTGGGTAAGGTCCGTTTCCGTGGTCTGCTTGGGCCCGGATGTGGCGGCAGCAGAGGGCGCAGCGGTTGCGGCGGAGGGCAGCGCAACGGAAGTCTGGGCTGCCGGGGTGGGCGCAGGCAGGGATGCAAGCTCATCCTCGCCTCTTGAGAGAATGGGCAGAATGTCTTCGCTGGTTTCGGAGATGTGCAGGTTCAGTACAGCCTGGATGTTGTTGCCGGAGGCTGTAAAGATCCAGTCGTCCCCGAAATAGGTGCCCTTTCCAAGCACAGCCGTCAGGGTGTAGTCACCGGGGATCACACCCGGGAAGGTGTAGATGCCGGAGGATACGGTGGATTCCGTATTGGTGCTTCCGTCTGAGAGCAGCAGCCTGGTGCCGTCCGGAATGCCGGAGACCATGCCGCTCAGGTCATGGCGTGCCATGAGGGTGACATCAAAGACCAGAAGATTGTCGGAGACTTCCACGTCCCAGGTGAGCTTGCCGGGCCGCATGATGGACATCTGGTTGACGTTGTCAAGATAGAGATGATCCGGCAGGTTGATCTGTACCCGGTAGTGGCCCTCTTCCAGGGCAAAGCCCTTGCGGGTGTTCAGGAACACTTCCCCTTCCTCAAGAAGGTTCTTGTCCTGATAGAGCTGGTACACCATGGGCTCTTCGCTCATGGGCATGAAGAAGTTCAGGGCCAGGTTGGCGTCCTCCGGCATGTCCACAATCTCATCCGGCACCGGGGTAGCCGTGGGTTCCGGCGTAGGCGTAGGCGTGGGTGTGGGCCTGGCGGTGGGTGTGGCTGTGGGCTCCGCAGTAGGCGTAGCCGTAGGCTCCGGCGTCGGTGTGGCCGTGGGCTCAGGTGTGGGCGTAGCCGTGGGTTCCGGTGTCGGTGTGGGGGTGGGTTCCGGCGTGGGTGTCGGCGTGGGCACCGGGGTCGGCGTCGGTGTGGGTTCCGGTGTGGGCGTAGGCGTAGGCACCGGCGTGGGTGTAGGTGTAGGCACCGGAGTCGGGGTAGCCGTGGGTTCCGGTGTGGGCTTTTCCGTGGGAACTGCCGTGGGGGCCTGGGTAGGCACTGCCGTGGGCGTGGTGGTGGGCACCGGTGTGGGCTCGGGCTCGGGTGTGGCCGTGGGTTCCGGAGTCGGTTCCGGCGTAGGAGTTGCCGTGGGCTCGGACGTGGGTGCTTCCGTAGGTTCGGGCGTGGCCGTGGGTTCCGGTGTGGGCGTGGAAGTGGGAGCCAGGGTGAATTCCGGCACGGACCTTGCGTCAATCACGGAAATCTCATTGGCGTTGCCGCGGTATGTCATGACGCTGAAATAGAAGGTGCGGCCGTCCTGCAGGTCGGTCAGCATATAATCGCCGATGGGAATGGGCTCCATAAGGGCATAGCTGCCATCCTCAGCGGTCTCAAAGGTGAGCTCAAAACGGTCGCCGGAGAAGGCGAAAACCTTTCCCTCGTCTGAAGGCCTGGTGACGGTGAAGGCACGCTTTCCGTCCGCAAACACGTCAAAAAGGCCTGACTCGGAATAGACAATAACCTGGGCCGTGTTGTTGATGCCCTCGGTGATGGCCAGAGAATATCCCCCCTCTTCCACCCTGTAGCCCTCGGGAATGGTGGCCGGATCGGGCACCAGGGTAACTTCGGACCCGCTGGGCAGGTTCAGGTGGGTGGAACCAAAGGAGTTAACGGTCAGTTTGCCGATGTTTTCCCCGTCCTGGAACACATTAAAGGTACCCGACAGGGGATCCGAACGCCACTGTCCGGTTCCAAGCAGCGTCATTCCATACAGGCTGACTTCCAGAGAGGTCTCGCCTTCACCGAAAGCCGCCGGTACCAGCTGAAGCAGGAGCATCAGACACAGAACAAGGCTCAGGCATTTTCGCATACGGATCTTTCCTCCAAAACATCTTGCACTTTTCAGATAAGAGCAGGCAGAAAGCAGCGGAAGCGGCTTAAAACCGTGATCTCCCATCCTGAAAGGCAACGGACATAGTAAATCATCTCATGTATTATGTCAATAAAATGGACGTAACTTGACTGTTTAAAGCGCCGGATTGCAGAAAGAATGCATACCGGGCTGCGTTGCCATACCGGGCTTTCCGGATTGCCCTGCGGGGATCAATCCGGACACCGCTTACATGGACCCGGCACATATGGCTCTGATTCAGGTACGGAACCGCGCATGACGGGCCGTGCCGGAAAGCGCGGAAATGGGCCGGATCAGGCAGGGGTCTCCGGTGCAGCCTTCAGGGGTGCGGCCAGAAATGCTTCCATGGTATATTCCGCGGCTTCCTGATCCGTCAGGGCGTGCACATCCTGCATCCACGGGCCGGTTTTCCCTTCGAAGGTGCAATTGGATATAGCGTAATAGCCATGCTCATGGAAGGCAGGCTTGTCCCAGTCATGGAAGGCAGCGGGATGAATATGATTCCCCAGGGAACAGTTCATGAAAACAGTTCTGGCATATTCACGCCAGGGCCTTCCCAGGTAAACGGAGGCTGTGGGCACACCGCCGTTTATAAAGCGGCAGTCATGGAAAACATACCCGAAGGGCTGCCCTTCCGGGGTGGAGGCTGCGGTGCAGTATCCCACATAGGGGTGGCCTTTATCTGCCCTTCCGTCGGTGGATACGATATCACACGCTTCAAACCAGGCAGCTGCCCCGCCGAAGATGAAGTCCACATCCCCGGAGATGCGGCAGTGTCTGTACACGTGCTTCTGGGGTGTCCTGGGGGTGAACTGCCCGGGTCCCACGAAACCGTTTTTCTCAATTTCCTTTGGCGGGAGCGGTGCGGTAAAGAGGGTGTCCTGGAAAGAAACCAGGCTGCAGTCCTCGCATAAGAACGCATCCCCGTCCACATACAGGGCGATAGCCTGTCCGGCATTCTGGGAGGGGCCGCTGCTGTTGCGCACGGTAAGGCCCCGGAGGGTTACATGGTCTGCCGCTATGCGGCATGTGGCGGTGCGGAACGTGCCCCGCTTTTCCCCGTCCGGCAGTATTTCCCGGGCAGCAAGGGCGCAGTCCAGCACCGTATGCTCCGGGTCGTCCCCTTTTAATTCTGTGTTTGGGCGGCTTATGACGACCTGCCCCGTATATACGCCCGGGGCAAGCACCACAACGGCCCTGCTCCCGTCGTCCGGGAGACGGTCCAGGGCTTCCTGAATGGACTCTCCCGCCTTTATATAATGCATGAAATTCCTTCTTCCGGGCCTGTATCTGCGGCCCTTACCGGATTATATCATGAGAAGAAACACGTGGCAATTGCAGGAAAGAACCGTACATGCGCCGGAAACAGCGGAAAAACCGGAATTGTCATGGCAAGGCGGATAAGGGAGAATCACGGAACAGATGGGAAATGAACCGGACATGACGTGTACCTGAACAGAAATCACAGATAAGAATGCACGAAAAGAAACATATCAGGAGACTTTAAAAGAAGTACAGGATCTGGCTGTATCCGGATGGGAAAAAGAAAGCAAAGCAGAAACATGTGGTAAAGCGTAAGCTGCATGGGACTTAAGCCTGGCTGTCCTTCTCTCCAGCGCTGAAACGCAGTCGGAAGCCCTTTCTCCCCCTCTTGTATGGACCTTCTTTTCCTGATATAATCAGACGAAATCTGAAAGGAGTCTGACTGAAATGGATCTTTTCTATCGTTTTCTTGGTATTGCCTCTGCTGCAGCTGAAGAAGCCGCTGCTGCCGCCACCACCACCGCTGCCGCCGGTGCAGAAGAAATGGCAGAAATCAATCCTGTTGTGTCCCTGATCACGACCCTGCTTCCCATGGTACTGATCTTTGTGGTTTTCTATTTCATGCTGATCCGTCCCCAGCAGAAGAAGGACAAGCAGGTTAAGGAAATGCTCAACAACCTGAAGGTGGGCGACAGAGTATGCACCATCGGGGGCATCTATGGCACCATCACCCAGATCAAGGATGACAACGTTACCCTGTCGGTGGGCAACCAGAACATGACCATGGTGCTGGCCCGCTGGGGTATCCGCAGCGTGGAAGAGGTTTCCATCGAAAACGACGCGGAGTCTCTGAACTGAGCATTAACAGCCTGCTCTGCAGGCTGTTTTTTTGATAACAGGCCTTTGATCACATAGAAAATTGGGTAAGGAAAAACAGTATGATTCTTATGATTTCCTTAATCTTTATTCGTTGTGTCTGACCATGTATCTTCTAGATGTTACATGCATTCATGAGAATCGGATTGTTGAACACAAAGCTGTATTAGAAGGAGTTGTAACAATGGAAGATACAGCAGTATTAAGCAGCTTTGATAAATACACAACCTTTTCCTTCGGTGGGAAAACACTTACTTTCCGCACTTGTGATGGACTGGAAAGGTATACAAAAGTACTGACCTGGGATAATGGGTATCTGGAAGTTATGGCAAAATACCGTCAGAGAGATGAAGAAATAGAGGAATATATAGACATGGAACCGATGCTTGAACGTCTGTATATGGACAAAGAGTCTTTCCTGAAACCAATAAAGAATGTGAGGATCGAGTATGCCTGAAAAAGAAGTGAGGGAAGTTGCTGACAAGGCGGCGATGATTGTAAATGGATATGCTTTTTCCAGACTGGATGATGGTATGATCAGGATTCTGAATCTTTATCATCCGGATTGTGCGATGGTTGTAAGATCAGATGGAGAAGTAATTGAAACAAATATGGATCCCATAGAACAGCAGATTATACTCGAATTATGTCGTAAGAACCTGCAATTTATTGAGGATTGAAATGGAAAAATACTATCCATTCAAGATTGCTGACCATTATCTTTATTTTACTTCAAAATGTATTGTTGAAGCAATGCATGTTCACGCAAGTGACAGGAAACTATCGGAAACAAGCTCAGCAAAGTTCTTCGTACGAGCGGATGGAAGCTCGGTTATGCAGTAAGCAGGCGATCTGACGAAAAGGGAAGCAGACATAATTTCGCGCTTTATAAAAGAAAACTATCTTGACATGTATAAGATGTGGAAAGATTTCGGTGGAGGAGAATTCTTCCGCGGATGATCGACTCTTCACAAAGATGATGTAAACAGGATATTTAAAAAAGCCTGAGATTAAAGCCCATTTATGATGTCTGGACGCTGTAAACATTGTCAGAGACTATCAATCGTAGTACTTGAGACTGATATCTTATGTAAAAATGGAGTAAGGAAAGAAAAACGCTGAAAGTCTTCCATACCACGGATTGATGTGTACCTGAAAAAAACATTACATGGTGAATCTCTCCTGGGTAAGCAGAAGAGACAAAGAAACTGGTGGATGCAGGATTGTTTTTGTAATCATCCGGCCAATGCTGTACGGAAAGGCCACGACAATTCATGCGCTTTATAAAGCACTCATGCCGCAGAATGTTGTCATATTTCAGGATTTCGGGATTTTGAAGATGAGAGTTTTGACAACACAGGCGAATTTTCCTGGACTTTTGCTAAAAAAGATCGTTGATGCTGCAGAATGCAAAGGACTTGTTCTTCCTGAGACGATTGCAGAAAGGTTCAAAGGACTCACTGCAAAGCCATCCAATGCTGTCAGGATGAATGATCTCTTCCGGGTGCTCAGAACATGGTTTCAGGAGGAAAAGAAACCCGTTGTTCTGATCATTGGTGAGGTTGACAGGGCAGTAAATCATCAGGCATTACCGGATTTTCTTGCTCATTTATGGTCTTTATATCAGAAACGGGTCTTAAGTGACAGGTCAATAACATTCCGGTCCGTAATTCTTGCAGGAGTAATCAATGTGAATTATCTTCATTATATGATCGGGGATAAGGTGCTGCATGAGGCAGTGCTCTGATCATATGTCATCCTGTATCAGGATCAGCACCCGAGAGCTACACGTGATCCGGGACATCAGGTATATCAGCGGCTGAAATGATCTGAAAAACGGTATGAGATCTCACCGCAGATACGGAAATCTGTTTTCTTAAATCAGTCAGCAATCCGTTTTATGAGGAAACCCCGATGGATACCGGAGCGGCGGAGAGAAGCCGATGTACGTATCCAAGAGACTGTTTGCAAGAAAAAGCACGGTATGGCAGATCTCACTGAAAAGTCCGTGAGAGATCATATCCTGCAAATACCATCCACATGTATTTTTGAAAACAATGTATGTTCACGCCAGCTCAAGGAAGCTGGAATGGGCATGGTTTGCCGGGATCCTTTTATACACAAGCAAAAACAGAGGAGGTCCAGTCATGCTGTTTATTGGAATCTGTGGAGCCAGCGGGAGCGGGAAATCCACCCTTGCCAGTGCACTTCAGGAACGTATCGGAGAGCGCTGCTTTGTACTGCAGCAGGATGCCTATTATTATGACCATCCCAATCTGACATTTGAGGAGAGAACCATCCTCAATTATGACGAACCGGAAATCTTTGACCATGACCTTCTTCTGTCAGATATCAAGACACTGATGCGGGGTGAGCCCATCACCCGGAAGCACTATGATTATTCCCAGCACCGCAGGGCGGATCTGGACGAATTGATCTGGCCCAGGGATGTCATGATTCTGGAGGGTATCCACTGCTTCCATGATGAAAGACTCAGGGACCTGATGTACCTGAAGCTGTATATGAAGGTGGAGCCGGATATCTGCCTGCTCAGACGCATTGAGCGGGATATCAAGGAGAGAGGCAGGGACATAGACGGCATTGCCCTTCAGTACCTGACTACGGTGAAACCCATGTATGACAAGTATATCCGCAATTATGTAAGCTTTGCAGATGTCATCGTGGCCGGTGGCGGCCAGAATGCCAGGATCGTGGATATCCTGGCGGGGTATGTGCAGGACGAACTCAGCAAGCGCGGATCTTTCTGATTCGTTCTTCTCTTATTCGTTGCTCTCTGATTCATCGATTTCAGATTCATTGCTTTCTGTCCGGACTTACCGGGGACAGTTTGCATGGAAAAAGAGACGCATGGTATGTTCTGCCTGTACAGGTGCGATAGAAGATGTGTTCGTCTCCCTGTACAGCAGATCTGCCGGCATGCCCGTTTCCGGGTTCCTGTAAAGGCTCCACGAATTCGCCTGCCACAGGCACGTCCATAGTTGCCGGCATCCATACCCAAACGAAAAGGGAGGCTGAATGCCTCCCCTTTTTCCATGGCTTCGTCTGACTGTAAGGTTCATTTACCCGCTTTCGGGTGCTGACATATGCGGTGCCCAAGCCGGACTTCAGTCCAGAATCCCGGCGAAACGGATGTCCTTTGTCCATCTGGTCAGGGGTGCAGGGCTTCCTGCAGTCAGGCGGCCCGCATACTTTTCCCCTATGGAATCCGCCGGGGTTGAAGTGCACATGCAGGCTGCATCTTCCGGGGAAATGTCAAAGAGATGGACCAGGTTCTCAAAGGCCTGGCGCATGGTCAGGACAGACCCGGCCAGTGTCCCATCCCTGAGGCGTGCCTCATTTCCTCTGACATACACGGTCTGACCGCCCAGGGCGTACTCCCCGTCCGGCATGCCGGCTGCCTCCATGGCATCGGTGATGGCCACGGCCTTTCCACTGCCCTTGCATCTGGCGATGAGGCGGACAATGTCCCTGTGGAGGTGAACTCCGTCGCAGATCATCTCGGCAAAGAAGCGGTCATCTGTAAGGCCCGCGCCGGGAACCCCGGGCGCGCGGTGCAGAAGGGGTGTCTGGGCGTTGAAGGTGTGGGTGATGTGGTCCGCGCCCCATTCCCCTGCGGCATGCACCTGTTCGGCAGTTGCAGCGGTGTGTCCGATGGACACGTGGACACCCAAGGCCGTGACGCTCCGGATGAATGCTTCTGCCCCATTCCTTTCCGGCGCCATGGTGATGAGCCGTACAGTCTCCGGATGGTTTCCTGTCATGTTAAGAAAGGCTTCCATGTCCGGATCCAAAAAGAATTCCTTCCTCTGGGCTCCGGCTTTGGCTTCATTCAGGAAGGGAGCTTCCATATGGGCTCCCAGGACCCGGCTCCCCCTGCCTTCCGGCTGCTCCATGACAGCGCGGATGCCGGTGACTGCCTTCTTCGTATCTTCCGGGGATGCGGACATGGTGGTGGGACAGAAGGCGGCCACACCTTCCCGGTACATGTCGCGGCTCATGCTGCGTACAGCCTGCTCCCCTTCCATGGTGTCGTGTTTCCTGAATGCGTGAATGTGTACATCCACAAAACCCGGGAGGATCAGGTCAGAGGCCACGTCTGTAATCTGCTCATACAGGCCTGCCTGAAGGCTGTACCCGATTTCCTGAATTTTACCGTTATGAATCCGGACATCCGGTCCTTCCACAAACCGGCCGTCCATGAAAAGCCTGCCGTTTCTGACAATCATCTGAAATGCCTCTTTCTCATGTTGTATATGTTCTGCCGGTCCCAAAGCCGGCTGCTTTTTCTGACACAGGTATTATATCAGGTTGCGGGACAGAAAGATACGAAGAAACGGCTCTTGTTGGGCATGAAATGAAATTCCGCCTTTCCCGTGGCAGGGGGATCCGGAAAACGCCCGGATGTCACGGTCCGGACAGGAATCCGCCGGCACCGGTCCAGGCCTCTGCATCTGACGGTCCTGCTCAGGCTCCGCCCCGGTCCCTTCATGCCTTCCCGACAGCACGGGCATAAAGAAAAGACCCGGAAGTACCTTTCCATGCCCCATGCATATGGGCACTGTCAGGTTCTTCCGGATCTTCTGTTTCATGGCTTACTTGTCGTAGTTGACCACAGCGGCAAACTCTTCCGCCTTGAGGCTGGCGCCGCCGATGAGGCCGCCGTCAATCTCGGGCTGGGCCATGAGACCCTTGACGTTGGCGGGCTTCATGGATCCGCCGTACTGGATGCGGACGGCATCTGCCACTTCTTTGCCATAGCGGCCTTCCAGGGCCTTGCGGATGACGCCGATGGTCTCGTTGGCCTGTTCATCGGTGGCCACCAGGCCGGTTCCGATGGCCCATACGGGCTCATAGGCGATGACCACATTCTTAACTTCCTCATCGGTAAGTCCGGTGAGGGCGATGAGGGTCTGATAGCTCACCAGCGGATCGGTATACTTGTCTTCCCGCTCTTCCTTCTTCTCGCCCACGCACACAATAACCTTCAGGCCGGCTTTGACAGCCGCCAGGACGCGCTTGTTGACGGTGAAGTCGGTTTCGCCGAAGTACTGACGCCGCTCAGAGTGTCCGATGATGACGTATTCCGCGCCGGCTTCCTTCAGCATGGCAGCGGACAGTTCGCCGGTGTAGGCGCCGCTTTCCATGAAGTGCACGTTCTGTGCACCTACATGGATGTTGCTGCCCTTGACGGCTTCGGCGACCACGGCGATGTCCACGGCGGGCACACAGACCACCACGTCGCAGGAGGCATCCCTGACCAGGGGCTTAAGGGCATTTACCAGTTCCACAGCCTGACTGGGGGTCTTGTTCATCTTCCAGTTGCCGGCAATAATGGCTTTACGCATGTTACTGTATCCTCCATCTGCTTGGGCAGGTAATCCCCGCCCTTTTTGAAAGCCGTTCCCGCGGCATAACACGGGAACGGCATAAATCCGATTACTTTTCGTCCAGGCAGGCAACGCCGGGCAGGGTCTTGCCTTCCAGGAACTCAAGGGATGCACCGCCGCCGGTGGAGATGTGGGTCATCTTGTCGGCCAGGCCCATCTGTTCCACAGCAGCTGCGCTGTCGCCGCCGCCGATGATGGTCACGGCATTGCTCTCAGCCATGGCTTTGGCAACGCTCAGGGTACCCTGGGCCAGGGTGGGATTCTCGAACACGCCCATAGGTCCGTTCCACACAACGGTGGCAGCCGTGCGCACAGCGTCGGCATACAGAGCCTGGGTCTTGGGTCCGATATCCACGCCTTCCATATCGTCCGGGATCTTGTCGGCATCCACCACCACGGTGTCCACGGGGGCATCGATGGGATTCGGGAAAGCCTTGACGCAGACAGTGTCAACAGGCAGAAGGAGCTTGACGCCCTTTTCCTCGGCCTTCTTCATCATGTCCTTGCAGTAGTCGATCTTGGTTTCGTCCAGCAGGGAGTTGCCCACGCCGTAGCCCTTGGCCTTGAGGAAGGTGAAGGCCATGCCGCCGCCGATG
>CAMOVR010000082.1 GCA_946627565.1 uncultured Clostridia bacterium | reverse complement strand
TAAGAAGTTGATCAATTTTTTCGAAACATTCGTCCATCTAAAACCTCATCCAAAAAAATTATCAGCAACATTATTGTGAATTCTGTATATACGCACAGTGCAATAATTGCCGAAAATAACAGTTGCACAATCGATAAAACTTGCTCTGTCAGTGTTCTGTCAGTGTATGTCGGTTTGGATCGCTTTGAGACTTTGCTGTTCTGTTTTTCCTGCCCCTGCCAGGGCAGACACAGCGGATCAGGATATTTTCCTTAAGATTGCAAGGCGGATCCTGTTGCCGTGGATCCCCACGGTGACGTCATCTGCAATGGAAGCCACAATGGATTTTTCCAGCTCGTCCAGGTCCAGGTCATCTGCCCCTTCCCCGTGCTTTTCCTCCAGGGCTTTCCGGTACGCGGACAGTGTCCAGTCCCCTGTCCATACCGTGGCGTTCTCTCTTCTGACCATACCGGAGCGGATGTATTCCGGCAGGGTATCCATCAGGTGCTCGGGCAGATCGGTAACGCCTTCAAAGACATAGGAGCAGTTCAGCATTTCGGCGATCTTCTCCATGAAGCCTCTGGGGGCTTCCTTCAGGGGGACAGCGCTCTCCTCCTGCTCCCGCACATCTGCTTCCAGGACCACCCGGTAGCCATCCTCTGTCTTTTCAAGCCATATTTCGCCCTCAAAGTGCTTCAGCAGACTCTGCGCCATGCCCAGGGTTTCCTCCACCAGAAGCTGCATGCGCATCTGTTCGCTGCCTTCAATGCCGATCTTCCCGGCAAATTCCTCCGCCAGTTCCCCGGCATCCGGTTCCCTGCGCACCGTGCTGGTAATCCACAGCCTCTCACTTTTCATGATTTTTTCCTGCCTTTTCTGGCGCCTGCCGGATTCCGGACAGCTGCCTTTATCTGCCTCTGTCCCGGGTACTTCACGGAAATCCTTCGGTGCCTGGTTTCCATTCTTCGCGTCAGATGATAGCGCATAGCCTTTAAGCTGTCCAGCAGAAGGTTTCCAGCCTCCGTGCCAGATCCTCTGGCTGATTCCGGTTGCCTTTGATCCTTCTTCCTGCTTTTCCAGCAGAATCGTCCGGATTCTCTCCTTCAGGGACAGAAGACGCTCCATGGTGTCCTCCGTGGCACCCTCCAGATACTCGCCAAAGACAATCTGCTCGGCCACCTTCCGGACATAGCGGGCATCCTCAAAATTTCCAAAACTGCCCAGATACACCGTTTTATTGGCAAAACAGATGGATGCCCGGTACCTGCCGCCGTCCATGAAGATCCCGGTGGCGCCTGTGGTGTTGTTCCGCTGCACCTTACCCTTCACAATGGCTCTCAGCTTGGATGGCCTTGTGCCGTCCACCACAGGATTGGCGGCGGTGGCAGCTTCCGTATTGGCGTTATCCCGGTGCAGACACCCGCAGGAGCGGACAAGGCCCCGCTTGAGAAGATCCGTGGAAACGATGGTGGTGTTCCCGCAGTCACACAGGCACAGCCAGCCCTTTTTGGGGATAAACTCCTGGGGCCTCAGCCTGGCAAAGCGCTTTCCCGTCAGATCCTCGTACCGCTTCACCGGTTCTTTTTTGGGCTTGGGCTCTTTGGGTTTGTCCTGACACCCGCAGTGCAGGCGGTTTGTATACATTGTGAGGGATTTCAGTGTCTTCACACAGGTGTTGCCGCAGTCGCACAGGCATGTATACGCCGTCCTGCCCGGAACCTTCCCTGTAACCACCAGCATGCCGTAGCGTCTGCCGATCACGCTCTTTTCCGCCCTTATGCAGCCGCAGGAGGAGGTGTGGCGAGACACAAGGTCCCCATGCATAACCCGGATGCGGTTGCCGCAGTCACACACACAGTTGACGTATCCTCCCCCGTCCAGGCTTTCGATGGTCAGGCGTCCATACTTTTTTCCGATTTCGGTCTCCCTGATTCTGGGTGGCATAGGTCCTCCCTCTGTTTTTCGTGCACATCTGCACTGCATTTTTCCGCATAGGGCAGAAATCCAGGAAACGGTCTGAGTAAGGGGGAGTATAGCAGAATCCGTATGGTGCCGCAACCGCTGTATGCACCGCAATCACCGGAAAAAGGCGCCGCCGGATGGCAGCGCCTGCAGATTATACCTGTGTTGCAGAACCTTGTTCAGGAAGTTCCGGGTCCTGGGATAGCTGGGAATGAAACGGTTCCCGTTTTCTTCTTTCCTGCCGGAAATGGATTATATACTGGAAATCTATCAAAAATCCGGAACGGATTTTTGATAGATTTCCGTATATACCGTAACGCCACATACGGTTTTTACGGATTATTCCGATAACGAGTATAGTGTCACTTTCACAGTGAATTCAAGGGGATACATGGACATGCACATTCATGTATCCCCTGAAAACGTATTATGCCTGCATTCTCAGGCTTTTATTGCCAATCTCTGTTCTTTGTTTTTCTGTGTTCTCCTGCTCTGGCTGGTTTTGTGCAGCCCGGGACGACACCCTCTCTGGAATTCTCTGTGGAAACAGACTGCCTTGTTCATCTCACGCTTTTTCAATCTGGCAGGTGTGTCTTCCGGTCTTTTCGTCATAGTTCATTCCAACCAGGAGAATAATTCCCTCATACGGTTTTAATTTTGCAGCATATTTCTTCGTTTTTATCTGCGAAATTGCACCTCCCGCTGTCCTGTTCCATTTCAACTCGACAACCATTGCAGGAAGTCTGGATAGCGGCAGGGGAATAAAAGCCACATCAGCTATCCCCTTGCCCCCAGGTATTTCCTGAAGATCAATGTATTGACCGACAGCTACTACATAAGCATACTTTATGATTGCTCTGAGCGATTGCTCATTATTATAAAACTGAGGTGCATACTGTTCTGCTCTGATCTCATCCAGAGCTGCTGCAACATCCTGACTGCGTCCGGCAACCGTGTCATCCAGAAGCTTCTGAGAACGTTTGATCAGCTCAATCCACCCTCTGTTTACTTTCTTCTGTGTAAGGAATTGCCTGAACTCGATCCTGACTTCTTCGTTCGGAATCTGAACGGTTTTTTCCATTCCGTGATAGGTCAGATAGCCCAGATGAACCAACAGCGTCAGAACATCGTCCGCACTTTCAAAGGATTCAAAATCATTCTGAAACGAATCCGTATTCACCGGAATCCTGTCACCAGCGATCAGCCTGGCTACAGTTTCCTGAAGTCCTTCGAAATCCATATTGATGTAATTCTTCAATGCCTCCGCAGCAGATGTCTTCCTCCAATACGATTGACATCTGCCTGACAAAAGAGCCTTCATAACAGAATACGGATTGTAAACTGACCCGGCTCCCGGAATGTCATAGCCATCATACCATGCTTTGACAGATTCAAAATCAGCTTTCCTTTCCCTGCAGCATTTCTTTACTTCCTCTTCTGTAAAACCAACAGACTCTCCAAATTCGAGCGCATCAAGCATAGAAGACTCGTCAAACTCTGCAACTGCAGATTGAGATCCATCTTTCTTGACAGGCAGAATACCAGTCATGTAAGCCATAGCAACAACTCTGGGCGTGAAATTCGTATTCTTGAACCATCCGCGCAGAAGGTTCAGATATGCCTCCTGCGCTGCAGGATCATCCTTCCCTTCCCGGATCATGGCGTCCCATTCATCAATGATAAAAACAAATGGTCTGCCGGAGATATCACAGACACAGGAAAGTAATTCATCATTCAGCGTTTTTCGTTCCGGTACACCGGGATACGCATGCTTCAGATCTTCTCTCAGAGCTTCTACGATCATTTGCGGCACTTCAACAAGAGGTCTGCGCATCACCTTCGCTTCAGAAATAAAGCCGGAAACATCCAGGCAGATGACATTGTACTTATTCAGGTGTTCCCCGTAGCTTTCCGATCCCGCAATCAGCTTATCATCAAATAACGGATGCGAATCACAGGAGCAGTCATAGTAAGCTGTCAGCATCTTTGCCGCATAGGATTTTCCAAAGCGTCTTGGTCTGCTTAAGCACACAAGGGATTTGTCACCGCCGACCCGTTTATTCATATAAAGAATCAGACCTGTTTTATCAACATAGTTTTTCCCTGTGATCCGGCTGAAAGCCTGATTGCCGGGATTGACGTATGTTCCCATCTTTCTGCCTCCTTCCAGGGCGCATCCAACAGGCGGAGAGATTATACCCATTTTGTGCACTACTGTAAGGCCGCAGGCCAGAAAAATCAAGAATTTCCCTGTTTTCAATCTTTATGCCGGTCCCTCAGCCTGTTATAAGACAGCACTGCCAAATGCTTTGCTGTATATACCATTTTCACGTCTGTACCATAAGCATGAATACGAATCACCGGAATCAAATCCGTAAGCACCGTACGTCCCTTTTTCCCGCGCTTCACGCACCTGACCTGCTCTTCCATGCTCAAACCCCGCAGCCTGATTTCAGACCCGGCGAAGCGGAAGAGGATGCGCCTGCGCGTCTTTGCGATGATCCTGAGATAGGTACCGATACATGAACAGCATCCTGCATATCCCCTGAAGATCGCAGGCGCATATTGCCATGCCATATGCCGGGCATACACATAAAACAGGCAGATGCCGGAATGATTCTGTCCGGCATCTGCCTGTAGTTATGGACCGGGATTGCTTCTTTTATCAGATCATGAATGCTTTCTGCAGCACGGGCAGGTAGGTGATGACAAGGTACACCGCAAGGGCCAGCAGCACCGCTGCCACCGTGATATTCTTGATCATCCTTGCCTTCGCCGTACGGCTGCGGCTGTCTGCAAACTGCGTTTCCGTCATGCGGCCATAGCGGACCATCCAGATGACGGAGAAAATCAGGTAAACCGCCAGCAGTCCTTCCAGGATCCACAGTACGATCTTATAGATGGGGGTACCCACCTCAAACTTCACATTCTCGCCCCCGAGGCCGTTGACCGCCAGGGAATTGGCCTGATGGTACAGCACCAGGCGGGTGGAATCCCGCAGGTAGGCCCGGCACCAGTTCTGCTTGACGTCCGACAGCTTCAGCTCCGAGGTGGAGAGCACCAGGTTTCCGCCGCCTGCCAGAAGCTTGTCAATCACCCTGGGATCCATGCTGCCCAGGTAGTCGGTGATAAAGATGCCCTTAAAGCCCCATTCACCCCGGGCCACCGTGGTCATGAGGGGATAATGGTTGCCGGTCCAGGTGGTGCCGATGCGGTTCATGGACAGCATGATGCCCCTGGCGCCGCCCTGTTCCACACCCATCTGGAAGGGTTTGAGATAGAGTTCACGTATGGCCTGCTCCTGCGCCCAGACTGCCACCTGTCCATTGGCAGACCGGTTGGTTTCCTGATCGTTCAGGGCAAAGTGCTTGACGTAGACATACACGCCCTTCTTCTGCACTTCCCGGGTGATGTTTGCGGTAATCAGGCCGGACTGGAAAGGATCTTCCGAGAAATACTCATAGTTGCGCCCGGAGAAGGGGGTCCGGTGCAGGTTGGTGGCAGGAGCGTACCAGCCGGCAGTCCGGGTCAGAATGGCATCTTCGCCCATAAGGCGTCCGTATTCCTCCGCCAGGTCAGGATTCCACGTGGCCGCCAGCATGATGGTATTGGGATATCCAAAGCCGCTCTTGCCGGTGATGAAGTTGGAAATGCCGGCAGGTCCGTCGTATTCAAAGGTCTTGGGCTTCTGGATGGACTCTATGGCCTTGGTGCCGTAACCGGAGTTGTTGAACAGGGAGTGCTGCTCGGAGAGCTTGGTCTGGTTCAGCAGCTGTTCCCAGGCGGGATCGTCCATGGCAAGACCCCGCATCTGAACCAGGGTCGCCGGATTATCAGGGGTGTCGCCGTAGACATAGTCTTCCTTGGAGGGGAAGTCCCTCGAAGCCAGTTCCGTCAGGTCCACGCTGTCCGCACCGCAGTTTTCAAAGGCAGCGCGGATCTCATCTGAGATCACCACGGTGCCGGCGGTACCCACCGCATCCGTGTTCTTGGAAAGACCTGCCACTTCCCTGGTGGAATAGCGCAGCCCGTTGTTTTCCATATCCGTCCATCTGGCGCGGGAGAGATAGACAGCATCCTTAAGGGAATCTTCTTCAAACTGGTTGGTCACCTTCGCCCCGGTCACCGAGGTATCCAGCAGCTGCAGTTCCTTCAGTTCAAAGGAGGAAACCATGTCCGTGCTGCCGCTGGCCGTCATGCCCTGGGAAAAGCCCTTTACAGCCAGGATGTTGTTGACCGCGTCATGGGCATCGCGGCCGGCGGTGACATAGTAGGTCCCGGCATCCAGGATCCAGGTTTTGTTATTGAGGAAATCATAGGAGGCAATGTCGCTGAGCCGGAAGGAAAGGGTTACCTTCTCTTCCTCGCCCGCCTTCAGTTCCTTCGTCTTGGCAAAGGCTGCCAGGACCACGCTGCTCTTCTCCACGCCGCCGGGGATGTAAGGCGCCTGGGCATAGATTTCCACCGCGTCCCGTCCGGGAACGGAACCTGTGTTTTTCACGCTTACCGTGGCCGTGACCGTATCGTCCTTAAGCTCTGCAGAAAAGCCGCTCCAGGCAAAGGTGGTGTAGGAAAGACCGAAGCCGAAGGGGAACTGCACCGTGGTGCTGTAGTCATAGCTGCCCGCCTCCGGGGTGCCCATCACCACATCCTCATAGCGGGTCTCATAGTACCGGTACCCCATGTAGATGCCTTCGCCATAGTTCATGTAGCTGTAGCCCGTGGGGTTTCCCGCTGCGTCAAGATAGCGGAAATCGCCGAAGTTCTGCATGGCGGGGGCTGAGAGGGCATCGTAGGCGTAGGTATCCACCGTGCGTCCGCTGGGGCTGACGGTGCCGGCAAAGATATCTGCCACCGCCAGGATGCCGTCGGTACCTGTGGCTGCGTACCAGAGGCATGCGTCCACGCCGTATTCTTCCTTTTCCAGGAAGCCCAGTTCCATGGGGTTG
Source organism: uncultured Clostridia bacterium (assembly GCA_946627565.1). Taxonomy (GTDB): domain Bacteria; phylum Bacillota; class Clostridia; order Christensenellales; family Aristaeellaceae; genus UBA2943. Next base: position 8,875 of record CAMOVR010000082.1, on the reverse strand, counting down.
GCGGAGTTGATGACCACAATGGTCCTGGCAAAGGCACCGGAGAGGTGAATCTGCCTGAGCAGCTCTTCTTCCTCGTCGCTTAGTTCCAGATAGTGCTTATCCGGGTTGTTGCCAAAGCGGCCCATTTCCCTGGGCAGGTCGCTTCCCTCACCGTTCTGGCGGAAGAAAACCACAATGGCCGCGTCCCCGTACTGGCTGAAGGATGCCTTCACCTCATCCGTGTATTCGCTGAAGGGGATTTCGTCAATCTTCCATTCACCCCTGGCATCCCCGCCGCCCGGGCCCGCACCGGTTCCCTGCTCATGGGAGGAGGATGCGATGAACCCGGTCAGCACGGGATTGACGGAAAAGCCCGCCCGCGCCATGGCCCCGCCCAGGGTGTCCGAGTTTGTCTCGATGTCTCCGGATCCGCTTCCCGCGGCCACCTTCTTGGCGGAGGAAAGACCGAAGATACTGACCTTCGCCCCGGCGGAAAGGGGCAGTGCGCCGCCGTCATTTTTCAGGAGAACCGTACCTTCCCCCACCACCCGGCGGGTGAAATCCAGTTGGGCCTGGCGGAGGGCTTCCTCGCTGTCAAAGGAGGAGACAAAGTCCCCTGCCTGGTTTTCCGTCCGGGTACCGCCCACCGTGCCGAAGTACTCCGTCAGTACAGAGTCCCATTTGGCTGTGAGTACATTGGCCGCAATGCAGATCACCAGCAGAACAGCCAGTATGCTGCTGTGCAGTGCAATATAGGATTTCCTGCTGTATTGCTTTTCTTTCTTCATGATATTTCCCTCCCGGCCATCTTCCGGCCACGGCGCTCCCTGCACAGGCAAAGCGGGAGAGGGAGCGATGTCCCCCTCCCGCTTTGCCTGTCATGCAGTTTTTACAGGGTCTGTTTCATCAGTCGTCGTCAGAGCTGGCCACGGCATTGTAGGTATAGGTGCCTTCCGCGTCATTGACGGTGACGGAAACGGGGGCATCATGGCCGGCGAACTTGTACACGGGGCTGCCGAAGTTGTCCATGGGATCGTAGTCGGTTCCTTCATAGTTCACCACGTGGACCCCTTCGGAAGCCTTGCCGGCGGAGTTGGCCAGATAACCCATCTCGGAGAGAATGCCCCAGTCCTCATTGAATTCGCATTCATCCGCAACATTCAGTGTCACCACATCGCCCTCCCTTGTGTAGGTGCCGGTGAAGATGTAGCGCACGTCATAGCGCATGGTCCCGTTTTCGGTCACAATCTCCACCACTTCCCCTTCTTCGGAGATGGTGCCCAGCAGCTTGGTGTACACATAGGTGCCGTCGTCCTTAAGTTCCAGCGTGTTTGCTTCCGTCATGCCGCTGCCGGTGACAAAGCCGCCAAGGTCGGTCTCGCCGGAAAGATCTTCGGTGGTAAAGAAAATGGTGTAGGTGCTGTCCGCAAGGGCGGAGAGGCAGGTGAGCGTCATAAGCAGAGCAAGCATCAGGGCAGTCAGTTTCTTCATGGTTTTTTCCTCCTTCTGATTCGGTGCGTCCTTCATTCCCGCACCCGATGACCGGAGGATAATACATAAAAAGCCACATGACACAGTTTTGTCCTGACTGGTCGTTTTTTCGTCCTCCTTTGCATCCGGAGGATACAAACACCCGGACGCAGACATGCCACTGATTCTCTGCCCGCTGTCAATACCGCAAAGCCCGATAAGACGGTGTTTCGTTGACAGATGCCCCGCCGGGACCCTATAATTCCCTTACATCTTAAACATCTTAAGGAGATCATCATGAACAGGAAGCTTAAGTATCTTGGTCTGATCAGCGGAATCTGCGGTATGGGCGCGGGCCTGTTTCTGCTTGTTGCCGCCATAGCGGATCTGACCGTTCCCAGGCCCCTGATCGTCGTGTTTACAGCTGCATGCCTGATCAATGCCGTTTTGAACTTCATGAATTTCCGGGCAGCGAAATAAGGCAGCCCGGACGGGCACCGTGTCCGGCCCCCTTTTACCGGTGCAGAAATCAGAAGGGGCAAAAGAAAAAGCCGTATCTTACGGCTTTTTTCTCACTGTTTCATTTTTTCGTCCGCCTCTGCATCCGGCATCTGGAAAACCACCCGGAGCACAAACATGCCCTCCCCGGCCCGGATCTGCATGACCCCTCCCCAGGCAGCGGCTGCCGCTGAGATGCTTTTTGTCCCGATGCCATGGTTTGCCCGGTCCTCCTTGCTGGTCTCAGGCAGACCGTCCCGCATGCGGATCTCCCCTTCGTAGGGATTCTCGCACTGGAGGATCACCAGGCCCTTCTTCTCATGGACGGACAGGTGAATGGACCGCCTTCCCTCATCCGCAATGCGCTGGTTGGCCTCCACCGCATTGTCAAGAATGTTGGAGAGCATGGTATAAAGGTCCACAGGGCGGATGAAACGGAGGAGTTTCCCGTCCGCCATGACGCTCAGTTCAATGTGGTTCTCCCTGCATTTCAGAGCCTCCTGCATGAGGACGGTGTCCAGCGCCCTGCATCCGGTCTGGTAGGTGTGGTCGTAGATTTCCACGGCCCTCTCAATTTCCCCTATGGCCTCCTGCTGCTCCGCAGGTGTGCCCAATGTCTTCAGGGCAGCCACCTGCCGCCTGAGATCATGGCTTCTGCGGTTGATAAGCTCAATATTCTCCCGGCTCATTTCATACTGGGCCGCATGGATGGCCTCCATGCGCTCCTTCTCCCGGACCTCGTCCTGAAGGTACAGCTGCTGGGCGGTCCGGACTTCCTCCGCCATGAGCACGGTGCACAGCAGAAGGACATATACGCCGTGCAGCCATGAAAGCCCCATGTCGCTGACGGCAATGCTCAGGAAGAACATAACGGCCAACACCAGAACCATGAGGGAAAGGGAACGCAGCGCCGAGAAGGGATAGCGGCCCCCGCGGCATATGCGCCTGGCAAAGGCGAAATAAACCGTCACATATACAATAAGGGAAATCAGCCATTCCAGGTCCATCCCCTGCATCACCCCCAGGCGTGTCAGAAGATGGTCTGAGATGCTGCCCACACAGTACACCATGTGCTCCGCCATATAGGCACACACCAGGCAGTACCCCGTTTCCCTCAGGGACACACCGCACATAAGCCGGATCCCGATGCCGTATGCCGCCAGGGCCAGGCAGTAGTGCAGGGCAAAGTATACCGGCCCCGTAACCGGCGAGAGGGAACCCAGAAGAGGGAAAACCGCCATGCCAAAGCCCACCAGGGCGGCAAGGAGCAGGAAGGGCACCGGAAGGTACAGGTACCATCTTTCCTTTTTCCTGACGGGCAGGAAAAAGACCAGCAGCGACCAGAAAATGCGTATGGGGAAACCGGTCAGATATTCAAACAGCTGTGCCTGATCCATCTCAGAAACCCGCCTCCAGATAGTCTGAAAAAGCCTGCAGGAACTCCTTTTTCCGGTTCCTGCTGATAGGCAGCTCCCGGTCCCCTGTAAAGACGCTGTCCTTTCCCACCCGGTCAATGCGCTTGAGGTTCACCAGATAGGACAGACTGCAGCGGGCAAAGGGCAGGCCTTCCAGTTCCTTTTCCGCCTCCCCTATGGTGGCGCGCTTCTCATAGGTTTCCCCGTCTGTCACGTACCGCAGGGTATGGCCCATGACCTCAATATAGAGGATGTCGTCCGTGCTGACCCGGATGATGTCGCTGTACTTCTTCAGGTACACAAAGGTGTGGACCTTCTTTTTCTCCACTTCCCTGACAGCCTTGTTCATCCGTATCTCAAACTGGGGATAGGAAAGGGGCTTGAGGATGTAGTCAAAGGCATCCACTTCATACCCGTTGATGGCGTACTGGGCCATGGTGGTGATGAAGATCAGCACCACATCCCTGTCGCAGGTCCGGATTCTGCGGGCAGTGGCCAGCCCGTCCAGCAGCTTCATCTGGATGTCCAGGAAGATGATGTCCCACCTGGCCTTAAAATCATCTGCGATGTCCATGCCATCCTGAAAACAGGTGATCTCCACTTCCAGCCCGTTCTCCTTCGCATACTGCCGGATCATCCGGGACAGACTGTCGCTGAAGGCCTGCTCGTCATCCACCACAGCAATGGAAATCATGGTCTCTTCTCCTTTCCGGCGTTGTTCGTTGTCCTGTCCTTTCCCTTACTTCCCGAAATACGCCCGGATCTCCTGCATGCGTGCACTCTGCCTGACGCCGAAGGGACAGCGCCTGTCGCAGTGCCCGCAGGCTATGCAGTCTCCTGCCTTTTTTTCAAGGTTCATGTAGTGGTTCACCGCAAGACTGTCCCCTGCCATGGCGAGATCGTAATACTTGTTGATCAGGCCGATATCCAGGCCTTCCGGACAGGGCCTGCAGTGATTGCAGTACACGCACCTGCCTGCTGCCTCAATGGGCGTAAAGTCTCCGATCAGGCTGTAGTCAAGGTCTTCCTCCTTCTGGTCAAAGTAACCCAGAACCTGCTTTACATCCTCTGTGTTCCTGACCCCGCACAGGGCGGTCAGGACCCCGGGCCTGTCCAGGGCGTAGCGGATGCACTGATACGGCGTCAGGGCCCTGCCGAAGGGCGACTGGGATGCCGAAAGCAGCTGCCCTCCGGAGAAGGGCTTCATGACGGAAATGCCGATCCCGTCCCTTTCGCATCTTCTGTATATTTCCTCCCGCTCCTGAACGCCTCCGTTTGCAAATTCCCCATGTCCGTAGTCGTAGGCCGGGTTGACGGAGAACATGAGCATGTCAACGGGCGCCTCATCCAGAATCTGCCGGATCACCCCGGGGGTGTGGGAGGAAAGGCCGATGTGCCGGACAACGCCCTCGCTTTTCAGCTGCATAAGGTAGTCAAGTATGCCGTTTTTCCTGTACTTTTCCCAGTCGCCGGTCTCATCCTGGCAGTGGATGAAGCCGTAATCAATGGTAGCCGTCTTAAGCTGCTTCAGCTGCCAGTCCACGGAGCGCCTGGCTGTGTCCGGGTTCAGGGTCCATCCGTAGGCACCCCCGGTATAGTCTGCCCCGAAATGAATCTGGTAGAGCACATTCTGCCGCACGTCCCCCAGGGCTTCTCCCCACAGAGGGAAAGCCTCTCCGTCCCCGGCAGCCAGGTCAAAGTACCGGATGCCGCCTTCATATGCCGTCCGAAGCGCCCGGACGCCTTCCTTCCTGTCTGCCTTGTACAGACTGGCCGAGCCGATGCCGATGACGCTGATTCTGTCCCCCGTGCGCCTGTTGATCCTGTATTCCATGTTTCCTCCATCTGAAGACCTTAAGGTCCCATGTATGTGATATATGCACAAAAACCCGGAACGGATTTCCTGTGTCCGCATGTTTCCGTATTGCCCGTTCATTCATTTGTCTTTTTCTGTCCCGGGTATAATGTTCGCCCTTTTCCTTCCTTTTCCTGTCTGCATTTCTGTACGTTTCCGGGTACCCGGACCCATCTGCAGAATTCAGGCAGCGATTCCTGAGCCCGGACTTATCTTAAAAGAACAGGCACCCGGCTCCTGTCCCGCACCATCTGTGCGGCTGAGCCGGGTACCTGTCTTTTGTGTCTGTGCTTATTTCAGATATTCCCTGAAGAACGTTTCCAGTTTGTCAAAGGGGATGATGTCCACCTGATCGTACAGGTCCGTGTGCACGGCACCGGGGATGATCATCAGTTCCTTGTTGTCCGTATACCTGCTGTCCTTCACCATGGCGGCATAGGCATCCCGGCTGAAGTAGCAGGAATGGGCCTTCTCCCCGTGGACAATGAGGACGGCATTGCGGATCTCATGGGTGTAGGTGAGCTGGGGCATGTTCATGAAGGACATGGTGCCCGTTTTGTTCCAGCCACCGTTGGAATTCAGGCTTCTTGGATGATATCCCCTGGGGGTCTTGTAGTAGGCGTGATAATCCTTCACAAAGAAGGGCGCGTCCTCAGGCACAGGATCCACCACACCGCCGCCCAGTTCATAGGAACCGGACTTGTAATCCCGGATGCGCTGCGCATTCAGGGCTTCCCTGGCGGCATACCTGGCATCCTCGTCCATGGCGTCAAAGTAGCCGTTGGCGTTGACCCGGCTCATATCGTACATGGTCATGGCCGCCGTAGCCTTCACCCGGGTGTCAATGGCAGCCGTGTTCAGGGCAAGGCCGCCCCAGCCGCAGATCCCGATGATGCCGATGCGCTCAGGATCCACGTCTTCCCGGCAGGACAAATAGTCCACCGCCGCCTGGAAGTCCTCCGTGTTGATGTCCGGGGAAGCCATGTAACGGGGCTGTCCGCCGCTCTCCCCGGTGAAGGAGGGATCAAAGGCCAGGGTCAGGAACCCGCGTTCCGCCATGGTCTGGGCATAGAGGCCGGAGCACTGCTCCTTCACCGCCCCAAAGGGCCCGCACACTGCAATGGCAGGCAGCTTACCGCCGGCACCTGCAGGCCTGTACATATCCGCCGCCAGGGTGATGCCGTAGCGGTTGCGGAAGACCACCTTGCAGTGATCCACCTTTTCGCTTTTTGCAAAGGTCTTGTCCCATGCTTCCGTCAGGCTGAGCTTTTCACATTCCATAATTCCTGTCCCCGCTTTCTTAAAAAGGGGCGCCGCGTTTACGTTTCCGGCGCCCCGGGTTTCCTCTGTACAGCGGGAAAGATACCATGAGACAGGTGAAATGTCGAATGGTTATTTTCTATATCACGATATGCCGTTTGTGCATATCTGTTTACATGCAGGGCTTCCCGGCGGTTTTCTGCTTAAGAAGCCCTGTCATTTTCTTTTCTTACAGGTGCACCATCAGCTGGCTTCTGGCCACCAGCACCGCTTCCCCGCTTATGGTGATCCGTCCCTGGTCCCGGATCCTGCAGTGCAGATATCCCCCGCGTCTGGATGCCTGGTATGCCAGGATTTCCTTCTTTCCAAGGCGTTCCGCCCACAGAGGGGCAATCTGGCAGTGGGCCGAGCCGCACACCGGATCCTCGGCGACGGAGAGTTTCGGACAGAAGCTTCTGGACACGCAGTCCGTCTCCCTGCCCCGGGCCGTGGCATTCTGGATGCGTCCCGGAAGCCCGGTCAAAAGCGTCTGGTCAGGCTTCATATTGCGTACGTCCTCTTCCCTTTCAAAGACGCACAGAAGGTCCGTGCCAAGGAAGGCAGAAACGGGACGCACCCCAAAGGCCCGCTCCATGTCCGGCGTCACCGGGATTTCCTCCTGCAGACCCAGCGGGAAATCCATGTCCAGGAGCTTTCCTCTTTTCCGGATGGTAAGAAGCCCGCTGCGGGTAACACCACCGTGTCCTTTTCCGTTTCGCAGCATGTGAGCACCACAAAAGCGGAGGCCAGGGTGGCATGGCCGCACAGGTCCACCTCGGTGCCCGGGGTAAACCACCTCAGGCGGTACCCTTCCCCTTCCCGCACCAGAAAGGCGGTCTCCGAAAGGTTGTTTTCCATGGCCAGCTTCATCATGGCGTCCTCCCGGGGCCAGGTGTCCATGAGGCAGACCGCTGCCGGATTGCCTGAAAAGGGCTGAGATGTAAAGGCGTCCACAATGTACTGTTCCATATCTTTCTCTCCCTGTGCCGGCTTTGAGGGCCTGTTCTTATTTCTCCACTTTCTCCACCCGGATTACGCCCTGCAGCTTCTGTACTTCTTCGGTCCCTTCCTCCGCCTCCCCCAGGATGTACAGGCCGGGATAGGGATCAAAATCGTCATAGTACATCACCACATTGCCCCAGGGAGAAAACAGGGCCAGGCCGCCTGCGCTGCCGCCGCCTTCCATGCCCCCGTCGGCCGCCACCTTCTCCCCGGGATAGAAGATCTTCTCATTGCTCCCGTAGTTCTCCACTTCCGCGTCCATTGGCAGCATGGCCCACAGACTGACTGCCGGGCCGGAACCGTTTAGGCGGTACACCACCGTGTGCTCCCCGTCAGTTATCCGGATGCGCATCATGTTTTCCTCCTTTATGGACTCGCACAGCTGTTCAAAGGCAGCCTGCTTTTCCGGGGTGGCAAAGGTGAATTCCCTTCCGTCCTTTTCTCCCCCTTCAAAATACACATACATCCAGGGGCCCGAATCCCCGTCCTCCAGATGCTCCTGCCGCACCCGGGCTGTGCCTCCGCTGAGCAGGTCACAGAAGGCTTCCCACTCTCCCTCCTGAAGCTCCAGCGTTCCCTTTTCCGTGATGTCCTCCTCCCCCTGGGGCCAGCTGCCCTCACGGGTCTCATGGTACAGGAAGTGCTTTCCTTCTTCCTGATAGAGCCTGTAGCGCTGGTATTCCGATACGGCAAAGGGAGGATTCAGGGTCCAGTAAAACTCCAGAATGCTGTCAAAAGCGATATCCCGGCCCACTTCGGCCTCCTCCCCCAGTCTTCCCTCTCCCAGGCCCGCCAGGGGCAGGCACAGAAGGAGCGCCAGCAGTCCTTTGATGAAACGTTTCATGAACACACCCGCCTTTTCACAGTTCCTTTTCCATGCGGATGCACCGGAAGGTATCCCCTTCCACGGCTTCCCCGCACACCTCATAGCTCATCTGTTCGTAGAAGGCCATCTTATTGTCCCGGCTCTCCACCACCACGGTGGAAAACCCCAGCTCCTCCGCCCATTCCTCACAGGCGCACACCGCCAGGGTCCCAATCCCCTGCCTGCGGTATTCCGGGAGCACCACCACCCTGCCGATCATCATGGTTTTTTCGCTTTCAGGGTACATCCGGGCGGTGGCGATGGGAAAGTCATCTTCCGTTATCACAATGTACTTTGTATCCGGCCCGTCATGTTCGTCAAACTCCCGCTGAAGGGGAATATGGTGCTTCCTTGCCATGGCCTGGATCCGCACGTAATAGGCCCCTGCCTGCTGCCAGGTCTCCTGAGCCCGGATCACCTTGATGTCCGGCCGCTCCCTGATTTCCGCGATCTGGCTTTCCAGGATCAGAAAACCGTTGATCTGGATACCGT
>CAMOVR010000081.1 GCA_946627565.1 uncultured Clostridia bacterium | reverse complement strand
CGTGCTGGGCGCGGATGACAAGGCAGGCGTGGCAGAGATCATGGAGCTGGCCGCCAGGCTGACAAAAGATGACGCCCCGGATCACGCAGAACTTCACATCGGTTTTACCCCGGATGAGGAGATCGGCCGCGGCGCGGATCTGTTTGACGTTCCCCGCTTTGGCGCCGACTATGCCTACACCGTGGACGGCGGTGCCCTGGGCGAGGTGGAATATGAAAACTTCAATGCCGCCAGCTGCATGGTCACTGTGACAGGCATTTCCATCCATCCCGGCTCCGCCAAGAACCAGATGAAGAACGCAGCCGCCATTGCCATGGAGTTCCACAGCATGCTTCCCGCCTGTGAAGTGCCCGAGCATACGGAAGGCTATGAAGGCTTCTCCCACCTGATCCGCATGGAGGGTGAGTGCGAAAAAGCCATGCTGGTCTACATCATCCGGGACCACGACAAGGAGAAGTTTGCGCAGAAAAAGCAGAACTTCCTTGAGATTGCCGCCTTCCTGAACAAGCGCTACGGAGAGGACACCGTAACGTGCCAGCTCAAAGATTCCTATTACAACATGGCGGAAATCATTCGCGACCACATGGATATTCTGGAGAAGGCCAAGGATGCCTACCGTGCCTGCGGGGTGGAGCCTGTGGTGCAGCCCATCCGGGGCGGCACGGACGGTGCACGCCTGTCCTTCATGGGACTTCCCTGCCCCAACCTCTCCACCGGCGGATACAACTATCATGCCCGCACAGAGCTCATCCCCGTTCCCTCCCTTAAGACCATGGTGGATGTTCTTGAGCATCTGGTCACAAACGCCTGATACAGCAATATGGATTCAGAAAAGCGCAGCCCGGCTGCGCTTTTCTGGACTCTGATACTGTCACGTTTCCCATGTTCCCGGGTGCCCGGGCGCTTAAAAAGGGCAGACGGCATAAGCCGTCCGCCCTTTAAGCGTTTTTCGCAAAGAATTAATCCTCTTCGTCCTCGATCTTTTCGGCGTTGGCAATGATCTTCTCCGCCACGTTCTGAGGTACTTCCTCATAGCGCTCAAAGGAGGTGACAAAGCTTCCGCGTCCCTGGGTCATGGAACGGAGGTCGGTGGCATACTTGAACAGTTCAGCCATGGGTGCTTCCGCATCCACCTGCTGGTTCTTGCCCACCTGGGTCATGCCGATGATGCGGCCCCTGCGCTTGTTCATGTCGCCCATGATGTCGCCCATGTACTCATCCGGCACGGTGACAGCCACGTGCATGATCGGCTCAAGAAGCACGGGAGAAGCTTCCATGCAGCCCTTCTTGTAGGCGATGCGTGCAGCAGTCTTGAACGCCATTTCGGAGGAGTCTACCGGGTGGTAGGATCCGTCATAGAGCTTGGCGCGCAGATGCACCATGGGATAGCCGGCCAGAACACCGTGCACGATGTTCTCCCGCAGGCCCTTTTCCACGCTGGGGATGAAGTTGCGCGGAACGGCGCCGCCCACGACGGCATCCACAAACTCGAAATCCTGATCGGAATCCGTGATGGGAGAGAATTCGATCCACACATCGCCGAACTGGCCGTGTCCGCCGGACTGCTTCTTATGGCGGCCCTGCACGCTGACGGTCTTGCGGATGGTCTCACGATAGGGAATCTTGGGATCCCGCAGGTCAGCCTTGGCGCCAAACTTGCTCTCCAGCTTGTTGCGGACCACGTCAAGATGCATCTCGCCAAGACCGGAAAGCAGCGTTTCGGTGGTCTCGGTATTCTTTTCAATGCGGAGGCTGGGATCTTCTTCCATGAGCCTGTTCAGGCCGGAGAACACCTTGTCTTCCTCACCCTGCTTGACAGCATACACGGCCTTGGAAATGCAGGCCCGCGGATACTCAAGGGCAGGATACTGGATGGGATTGTTCGGATCGCACAGGGTATCGCCGGTGCTGGTGAACTGCAGCTTGGCCATGGCGCCGATGTCGCCGGCATGCATGGTCTGGCGGGCCACCTGCTTCTTGCCGCGCAGCACATAGAATCCGGAGCTCTTCTCGGTCTTGTCCTTGTTGGCATTGTACAGCACAGTGCCGGAGGTCAGGGAACCGGAGAAGATACGGAAGACGGACAGCTTGCCCACATAGGGGTCAGCGATGGTCTTGAAGACGAAAGCGGAGAATGGCTGGCTGTCATCGCAGGTGCGGGTGACTTCTTCGCCATTCTTGGGATTGACACCCTTGTGCTCAAGGCCAAGGTGTGCCGGGCTGGGCAGGTAATTGGCCATCAGGTCCAGCATGCGGGCAATGCCGATGCCGTTGAGGGCAGAGCATGCGCACACGGGGATGATGGATCCGTCATACATACCCTTATGGAAACCCTTGACGATTTCTTCACTGGTCAGTTCTTCACCGTCAAGGTACTTCATCATCAGTTCGTCGTCGGCTGCAGCAGCGGCTTCTGCCAGATCGGCATACCACTTTTCGACCTGGTCGGCCATATCTGCAGGCATGGGGACTTCCTTGCTCTTTTCATAAGCGCCCTCGAAAGCCTTCTTTTCCAGGACGTTCACAACGCCGCGGAAGCTGGGGCCTTCACCGAGAGGGGCCAGAACAGGCACGATGGAGGAGCCATGGGCAGCTTTCAGTTCTTCCAGCACCTTGTCATAGGAGACATGCTCACGATCCATCTGGTTGATGATAATCATCTTGCCGGTGCCCTGCTTTTCAGCGGCATCGAAAGCCTTATCAAAGCCAACGCTCAGACCTGTTACGGCACTCATGACGATTGCGGTGGTTTCCACGACACGGATCGCGCCGGTAACCTCACCTGCAAAATCGAAATAACCGGGAACATCCACAATGTTCAGGGTTGTGCCTTTCCAGTCAATGGGAGCCATGGCTGCTGAGATGGAGCAGTGACGGCGGATTTCTTCAGGATCAAAGTCCGTCGTGGTGGTGCCGTCTTCCACTTTGCCCTGACGGTCCACAAGCTTTGCGGCGTAGAGCATCGCTTCGGTCAGCGTTGTTTTGCCCTCGCCGCCATGTCCCATGAAAGCGATATTGCGAATGTCTTTGGTCTGATAATCAGCCATTATAAGTTCCTCCTTCAGGTATAATAGATACACGCCCATCTGTGTAAGTAGTCCACCAAAAAAGAAGCATGAGCGTATTTCTTGCTGAGTACGATTATACATGAACCGCCATAAAAAGAAAAGGACCTTTTTTTATTCCTGTGACAGCCCTTGAAAAAGGCATGCCCATCCATGGCATTTCACGGTTTTCTGCTTTACAGCCCTTCCCTTGCCCTGCGGAAAAGGGAATCCATCAGGGAAAGCACCTTCGGATCCTCCCTGTTTTCCCCGTCTTTTTCATCGGTTACATAAGAGCTGGTATGGAATGTCACGCTTCCCCCGCCCTCCTGCCGCAGCAGCCCATTTGCCTCCAGAACCCGCTTAAGCTGCCTGGCCGTACCCAGGTTGCCGTCCACCACCATGGTTCCCTCCGGCAGAAGTTCCGTGGCCATCTTTTTCAAAAAAACATAATGGGTACATCCCAGCACCACGGCATCCACACCCGGTTCATAGCGGGCAAACAGATCCTTCAGATAATCCCTGGCCAGATCATCCCTGCCCTCCTCCACCAGTTCCATAAGTCCGGGGCACGGTACCGGAATGGCACCTTCACCGTAGAGTTCATACAGTCTCTGAAACTTGGGGAGTTTCAGGGTATTGGGGGTGGCCAGCACCAGGATTCTTCCCCCGTGGCGCATCATGGAAGCAGGCTTCAGGGCAGGTTCCATGGCAATGACCGGAAGATCGATGGATGCCCGGATCTCCGGGGCCGCTATGCTGGATGCCGTATTGCATGCAATCACAATGGCCTTGACAGGCAGGTCAAGCATGTTCCGGACGATCTCCATGGAGCGGTTCAGAACGGCCTCAACGGGTTTTGTCCCATAGGGGGCATAGGCTGTATCCCCGTAATACCACAGCTTTTCGTGCGGCATGAGCCCTGCAATTTCTCCAAGCACACTGATCCCGCCCACACCGCTGTCAAAGATCCCTATGGGCAGGTCTTTTCTGTCTTGATGCATGTTCCATCCTCCATTTCCCGGGAGAGTATAGCATTCCCCCAAGACCTCTGCAATTGTCCCGGGGAATTTCATCCCTTTTCGCGGCATTTTGGCCCTTCTGTGCCTTTCTCTTCCTTATTTGTTGCATTCCTGCCGTGAAACGCCTATAATTCCCATATTCTTTTTTCTCCGGGAGGTCAGGCATGGTTGAAGAAATCCGGATCGGCGATGTTGTCATGATGAAAAAACAGCATCCCTGCGGTTCCAGCGAATGGACGATCACCCGCACCGGTGCCGACATCAAGATGCGGTGTGAGGGCTGCGGCCGTGTCGTCATGCTGGACCGGGACACATTTCTCAAGCGGCGCAAAAAGCTTATCTCGCAGGGCCCGGAGCCCAAGCCCCTGGACATGTCATACTATGCACCGTAATGCACCTGTCCTTAACGGATAAAATATGGAAAGGTGGTTATGAAATTGCAGACCCATCTTCTGAAGATATGCCTGTCTGTGATTCTCCTTATATCCCTCATGTTCCTGGCATCCGCCGCCATGGCGGATACGCGCATCACCCTGGATTCCATCTATGCCCAGATCACACTGGATGACCAGAAGTACATTATCCTTCTGCCGGATAATCTGGACAAACATCAGGAATGGCTTGCCAACCGCAGCCTTACGCAGGAAAACCTTCTGGCCGACTGGGCTGAACGCGGCGTTCTTCTCCAGGCCTGGACAGCGGATTCGGACGCGTGCCTTGAAATCACGGCCGTCAAGGATGAGTGGGCACAGCGTTATTTTGACCTGGACCAGCAGACGGCTGCCATCCGCTCCTCCTACCGCAGCGCCCACCTGAAGGGCACCCTCACGGGAAGCGAAGACTACAAGTATGAAAGCGCCGAGTGGAAGAAGACCAACCAGTACGGCCGTTTCCTGATGCTGAAATACAAGAAGGGCTCAGGTTCTTCCCTGGTGCGGGGCTATGCCCGGCGTGCCGTGCGCAACGGATACACCATCACGGTGGACCTGCAGGTCTACGGCCGTTCCCTGAAAAACCAGGATCAGAACGCCATTAACAAGGCCATGGCAGACTGGCATTTCACCACCACCCTGCCCCTGTCTTCCGCAGAGACAACAGATAGCGCTGTCATCTCACCGACAGGCCTGGTCTCCACCTCCGCGGCCTCGGCCAATGTGACCTTTACCGCCGAGCCGCCCCATGAGACCAACACCGGCGTCTTCAAGGTCAAGGGCACCTGCAGTCCCAACCTGCACATCATCGGCGTGCTGATGCGCATGTCCTCCTCTGAGCCCATCCGCCTTGAGACGGACGCTTCCAAAAAGGGTGCCTTTACCTTCAATGTAGAACTGCCGGAAGAGGGCACATGGCTGATGACCCTGACCTTCAAGGACGGAACCCAGACCGTTGGGGAAACCGTCTTCCACACCACCAATTATTCCGTGGCCGTACTCCCGGTCAATTTCAATGTGGAAGTGCCGGAGATTCTCCCCGGTGATACCTTTACCCTCAGCGGAACCACCATCAAGAACGTCAAGATCCAGTGCATTGTGGAAGGCGCCAACTACAACAAGACCGTCACCACCAACAATTCCGGCAAATTCTCCTTCAAGTTCAAGACAGCCACCGAGGGCGACTACCACATCATTCTCTCCTTCCAGAAAAAGAACTATGCCATGCGGCGCTTCACCTTCGACAGCCGCCGCCAGATGACGGAAACAGAGAGAAAGGCAGCCATCAAAAAGGCAGCCGTAAAGCCCGCCTATACCACCCTGACCAAGAAGCTCAATAACTATGTGGGCAGGTACATGACCTATAACCTGTACCTGACGGATGTGGTCTCCACTGGAGATGAATACATCCTCTTCATGGCCATGCGTTCCCTGAAAGCCGGATACAAGGATATTGTGGTGGTGCTCACAGACGAGGATCCCGGGAACCTGATCACCGGACAGCAGTACCGGATCTACGGACAGCTGGACGGCACCTACGAAGTCCAGAATGCCGAGGGCGGCAGTACCTATTATCCGTGCTTCTCGCTTCTTTTCTTTGACAACTGATCTTAAACCTTTTCAGGCTGCGGCATGTCCGCAGCCTTATTTGCATGCTTGCGCTTTCCACAGAGCACAACTATAATGGGTTCATCAGAGTAGGGTCCCTGCGTCAAGTGCTGCCGAAATGGGGAGTTGTTTGGCAGACGAAGGCAAATGCCGCGGTTGCGGACCCGCACCCGCTGAATGAGGGAATCCCCTCCTTAACAGCATGCATGCTCTGAAAGGAGGTTTTTTTCATGTCAAAGACAAGTACTTCCCTGTTCCCCCATCCCTTCTCCCGGGCCTACTGGCGTACCGCCCTGGCGGAATTCCGCAATACCCGGGTGCTGATCTTTGCTGCCCTCATGATTGCCCTGCGCGTCATCTTCAAGACCGTCAGCATTCCCATCGGCATGGATCTGCGCATCAATACCGCCTTTCTCATCAATGCGTTTGGCGCCATGGTTTTTGGCCCCGTTGTGGCCATAGCCGCCGCTGCCATCACGGACACCCTGGGCTGTCTTCTCTTTCCCACCGGTCCGTATTTTTTCCCTTTCATTTTTCAGGAAATTGCCGGATCCCTGATTTTCGCCCTGTTCCTCTACAGGACCAATCTGACAGCCAAAAAAGTCATCCTGTCCCGGTTCTGCATCAATTTCCTGGTGAACATTGTACTTGCCACCCCCATCATGATGCTCTATTACCAGATGGTCCTGGGAAAATACTATGCACCCTTTGACCTGATGCGCATTCTCAAGAACCTGGTGCTTTTTCCCTTTGAGTCTGTGGTCCTGATTCTCTTTCTGGACCTGACGGTGCCGCGCCTTAAGTCCCTGCACTTCCAGGTGGGCAGCACCGAAGGGCTGAAGCTGAACCGCCGCCTTGTACCACTCCTTTGCGTTCTGACCCTCAGCGGCGCTCTTGCCGTGGGCGGGTACTGCTGGTACGCGTATGACCACACTTCCCTCTCCGCTTCCTATACCGCAGACCAGCGTCTTGAACAGAATCAGGCCATGCAGAGCCAGGTTCTGGCACAGCATCCCGAACTTGATTTTCCGGTCACGGTCATTGAAAGCGCGTATCCTTCCTTAGTTAAGCAGACCACCACATATACCATAGCAGTGTATGCGGCAGACGAAGAAACGCTGCGGACGCGCCTTACTGAAGAGAACCCGGAAAAGACCGTCACGGATGCCGATTACGAAGCCGCCCTTCAGGCGCTTCTGCGCTATTCCAAATCGCCTGCAGCAAAAGACACCGCCCTGAAGAGACTTGGCACGGCCATCCTGGTACTGAATGGAGACGGAAGCCTGCTGAGCTATGAAGATGATCTTAAGGGCCCGGCCTCCCCGTGATGCCCCAGGATAGCCTTCTATTGCCTTCAGAGGGCTTCCGGCCCTTCACCTTACAGCCACCTCAAAACACCCCGGAGCGAATGCTCCGGGGATTTGCTTTTACAGGCCAATTACCTGGTCCATGTTATAGAGCCCTGGCTTCTGGCCCGCCATATACCGGGCCGCCCGGATGGCACCCACAGCAAAGACGCTGCGGTCCTCCGCGCTGTGCTTAAGCTCAATGCGTTCCATGGGACCGAAAAAGCACACCGCATGCTCGCCGGCCACGGTACCGCCCCGAAGGGCATGCATGCCGACCTCCTGCTTTTCCCTTTTGCCCATGCCGCTGCGGCCGTCTTTTCTGGTCTTGGTGCCAAGGCACCCCTGGTTCACCGCGTCAAAGAGCATGATAGCCGTACCGCTGGGGGCATCCATCTTCTGGTTATGGTGTGCTTCCACAATTTCAATGTCGAAGTCATCCCCCAGAAGGCTCGCCGCCATGGTGCTGAGCTTTCTGAGCACGGCAACGCCTATGGACATATTGGCAGAGCGGAAGACGGGGATCGTTTCACTGGCCCTGCGGATCTCCTCCAGCTGCGCATCCGTATAGCCGGTGGCACACAGCACACAGGCCACCTGGTTTTTCATGGCATATTCAAGGAGGCTGTGCAGGGCATCTGCCTTTGAAAAATCGATGATCACATCCACTTTCTCCGGCATCTCCGGCACAGATGAAAAGTCCGGATAAACCGGGAAGGGAAAGTCGCCGCCCGCAGGGTCCACGCCGCAGACAATCTCCCCGGGGGCAGCCTGGCGTGCCACCGCGTGTCCCATCCTTCCGTTTGCGCCCGACAGAAGAATCCGCATCTTATACCTCCTGAATCTTCAGTCCCAGGTCCCGCATGGCCTTATACAGTCTCGGCCGGTTGCGTTCCTGCATGGGCACCAGGGGCAGACGGACCTCATCTTCGCACATGCCCAGCGCAGCCATGGCAGCCTTGCAGGGGATGGGGCTGGTCTCGCAGAAGAGGGCATTGATCAGCGGCAGCAGCTTCAGCTGCAGTTCGGCCGCCTCTTTGTTTTTCCCTTTCAGCGCCAGATGTGCCATCTTTGTGGTTTCCGCCGGCATTACATTGGATACCACGGAGATCACGCCCTTGTAGCCGCAGGCAATCATGGGAACCGCAATGTCATCGTTGCCGGAATAGAAATCCGCCATGCCGTCCACCATGCGCATTTTGTCCAGGGACTGGCCCACATCGCTGCTGGCTTCCTTGACGGCAATGATGTTGGGATGCCGGCAGATGGTTGCCAGGGCTTCCGGCCCCATATTGATCCCCGTTCTGCTGGGCACATTGTAGACAATCACCGGCAGGGTGGCTGCATCCGCCACCGCATAGAAATGGGCGATCAGGCCTTCCTGGCTGGTCTTGTTGTAATAGGGCGTCACCACCAGCTGGGCATCCGCACCGAAATCCTTGGATGCCCTGGCGGCATTCACAGCCTCCCTGGTGCAGTTGGAACCCGTTCCGGCAATGACCGGCACACGGCCATGGGACACCTGCACAACCCTGCGGATCACATTCAGGTGTTCTTCCCAGGTCATGGTGGCAGGTTCACCGGTGGTTCCGGCTGCAATCAGTGCATCCACCCCGGCTGCAATCTGGCTTTCCACCAGATTGTCCAGGGCTTCATAGTCCACTTCATCATTCTTAAAGGGGGTAATAAGCGCCGTTCCGCATCCTTCAAACAATGCCATGGTGTTCCCTCTTTTCGTGCATATATACAGATTTACGTGTTTCGGTTTTGCTGCTTCCGATCATTGCTGCTTCAGCATTTCATCACTTGTGCTCGATATACCCGAGTTTGCACAGAAGCTCCGCGCTGAGCACGCCGCCGCCGGCAGCACCGCGGATGGTGTTGTGGCTCAGGCACACAAAGCGGTAGTCCAGGATTTTATCCTCCCTGAGTCTGCCGATGGAAATGCCGTATCCCCGCTCAAAATCCCGGTCCAGTCTGGTCTGGGGCCTGGAGGGGTCCTCAAAATACTGCAGGAAGGGCTTGGGGGCACTGGGCAGTCCCAGCCTCTGGGGTTCTGTCTCAAAGCTGTTCCAGCGCTGAAGGATCTCCTCTATGGTGGGTTTCTTCTCAAACTTCACGGAGACCGCCGCCATATGTCCGTCGGAGCAGGCCACCCGGAGGCACTGGGCAGAGATGACCGGCAGCTGGGCATTGCGGATCACCTTTCCGTTGGGGCCGTCCACCAGGGATCCCCAGATCTTCAGGGGCTCATTTTCGCTCTTTTCATCCTCACCCCCGATATAGGGAATGACATTGTCCACCATCTCCGGCCAGGTCTGGAAGGTCTTTCCGGCTCCGGAAATGGCCTGATAGGTGCAGACCATGACCTTGGAAGGCTCAAAATCCAGCAGGGGGGTCATGGCAGGGACATAGCTCTGGATGGAGCAGTTCGGCTTGACCGCGATAAAGCCCCTCTTTGTTCCAAGACGCCTGCGCTGGGTCTCAATGACAGCCGCATGGCTGAAGTTCAGCTCGGGAATCATCATGGGCACATCCTCAATGCCCCGGCATGCGCTGTTGTTGGAAACCACGGGTGTCTCATGGCGTGCATAGTTTTCTTCCATGGCCCGGATTTCGTCCTTCTTCATATCCACGGCGCAGAAGACAAAATCCACCTGCCGGGAGATTTCATCCACGCAGCTGGCGTCCATGACCACCATCTTCCGGACTTTTTCCGGGATGGGCCAGGAAAACGCCCACTTTCCGTTCACTGCTTCTTCATAGGTTTTCCCTGCACTCCGGGCCGATGCGGCAAGCACAGTCACCTCAAACCAGGGATGATCGGCAAGCAGCGTGATAAAGCGCTGTCCCACCATGCCTGTTGCACCAATAATACCGACATGATACTTTTCCATCTGTTTCATCCTCCACCTAACGTCCTTCTTTTCCGGATGCACGATACATGCTTTGCTCTGCACCAGATAAAGAAAAACCGCAGATACCCTGCGGAAGCACATACATACCGACCTTGCGGTCATCAGCGCTCCGCCGGGCAGACCCGGTGACAGCCTGCATCCTGTTGAGATGCCGGCCAAGCTGCCGTACAGGGCATACGGTGCTTTCGGCATGTTCCCCTTTCAAACGGTATCAAAAGCCGCCCCGGCCTCCTCCGTTTTACTCCTGTCGCATGCACCTCTGATATCCCATGTATCTGGGACGAAGTGTATCATAGCATGCACCCATAAGCATGTCAAACAGAAAACAGCATGAAAACAAAGGAAAACCTGCCCGAACGGATATGCACCCCGGTAAATACAGAAACAGAAAGCGCGGCTGAACCGCGCTTTCTGTTTCTCTTACATAAACCATTCCATGCTACATTTCATAGTCAAAGCCCCTGAGCTGCAGTTCCTCGGCAAAGTGACACGCCACCTGTCTTCCGTCCACTTCCCGAAGCACCGGCACCTCCTCTGTGCATTTTTTCCGGCAGTACCGGCACCTCTCATGAAAATAGCAGCCGGACGGCGGATTGGCCGGGTTTGGGATTTCACCCATAAGGGGAATTCTTTCATTGCGGATATCCGGGTCCGCAACAGGCACCGAGGACAGCAGGGCTTCCGTATAGGGATGGCATGGCCTGGTAAACAGTTTTTCCGTATCCCCGAATTCCACCAGCCTGCCCAGGTACATGACACCCACTCTGTCGCTGATATGCTCCACCACGGACAGATCATGACTGATAAAGATATAGGTAAGATCCAGTTCTCTCTGCAGATCCTTCAGGAGATTAATGATCTGCGCCTGTATGGACACATCCAGGGCGCTGACAGCTTCATCACAGACAATCAGCTGGGGATTGAGAATCAGTGCACGGGCCGTGCCGATACGCTGCCTCTGCCCACCGGAAAAGGCATGGGGATAACGCTTGAGATAGGTGGTATTCAGTCCCACCTTCTCTGCCATGCGGATGACCTTCTCCTCCAGTTCTGCCTTGGGCATGCGCGGATAATTGGCCTTCAGCGGTTCACCTATAATATCAATGACTGTCATGCGCGGATCCAGAGAAGAATAGGGATCCTGAAAAATCATCTGGATTTCCTTGCGGATTTTCTTCATTTCATCCTTTTTCAGTCCCAGCAGGTCATATGTCCTGCCATCCATGCCCACATACTGGATTTCGCCTTCTGTTGCTTCAATGGCCCGGACAATGCACCTGCCCAGGGTTGTCTTTCCGCATCCGCTCTCCCCCACAATGCCTATGGTTTCACCCTTGCGCACATCAAAGGAAACATCCGTCACCGCGTGTACACAGATTCCTTTGGATACAAAGCGTTTGGTGATATGACTGACACGGAGGATCACAGGCTTTTCACTGGCTTCACGCACCGCCGGTCACCTCCTCTCTGCACCTTACACAGGCAGCACAGTGCGTACCGCCAAGGCAGTACAGCTCCGGTTCCTTCAGATCACATATACCCTCTGTGCGCTCACCGCAGCGGTCGAAGAATCCGCAGCCATCCTTCAGATTCAGCGCCAGAGGTACGGTTCCTTCTATGGAGAAGAGGCGATCCAGTTTCCGGGTGCCGATCTTATGGACACTGTTCATCAGCCCCCGGGTGTAGGGATGCTGCGGGTTCCTGTAGATTTCCCGGGCCGTGCCGGTCTCCACAATCCGCCCAAGATACATAACGGCCACCCGGTCGCACATTTTGGCCACGGTACCAAGATCATGTGTAATAAACAGAATCGCCATGCCCAGTTCCTTCTGCAGTTCCTGCATCAGTTCCAGAATCTGGGCCTGAATGGTCACATCCAGTGCCGTGGTGGGCTCATCGGCTATGAGCAGTCTTGGTCTGCACACCAGTGCCATGGCAATCAGGGCGCGCTGGAGCATGCCGCCTGAAAACTCGTGGGGAAACTGATCGTAACGTTTTTCAGCGTTGGCAATGCCAACCTTTTTCATCATCTCCAGGGTAATGGCCTTTGACTCTTTCTTATCCTTTGTAATATGCAGTCTGGTACACTCATTGATCTGATTGCCAATGGTGTACATGGGCGAGAAAGCCACCATGGGCTCCTGAAAAATCATGGAAATCTGACTTCCCCGGATGGCACGGATGGCCTTGCCCCTCGGGTCCAGTTTCAGCATATCGGTGACCCTGTCCTCTCCGTCCCGGAAAAGGATTTCACCTCTGGCATGGCACTTTTTCTCATTGATGCCCAGAATCGCCTTGCTGGTCAGGCTCTTGCCGCACCCGGATTCCCCCACCAGGCCCAGTGTTTCCCCCGGATGGATTTCAAAGGAGACGCCGCGCACGGGGGTCAGGGTTCCCTCATCCATATCAATGGAGATATGCAGGTCCCGGACCTGAATAATCGGCTGATCTGACATGTCAGCACCTCCTCACTTGTACGGGTCGGCTGCATCACGCATGCCGTCACCCAGAAAGTTGAAAGCCAGCACGGTGAGCACCACAAAGAACAGGGGAATCAAGCACCAGGGATGGGAAACGATATTGGTCACATTCTGGGCTTCCTTAAGCAGAACGCCCCAGCTGGTGGCCGGCGCCTGGATGCCAAGGCCCAGGAAGCTCATGCTGGTTTCGCCTATAATCATGGAGGGAATTCCCAGCGTCAGATTGACAATCAGGTAGCTCATAAAGCCCGGAACCATATGCTTCAGGATAATCTTCATATCACTGACCCCTGCCAGGCGGGCTGCCAGGATATAGTCTTCATTTTTCA
Source organism: uncultured Clostridia bacterium (assembly GCA_946627565.1). Classification (GTDB taxonomy): domain Bacteria; phylum Bacillota; class Clostridia; order Christensenellales; family Aristaeellaceae; genus UBA2943. The sequence goes on along the minus strand of CAMOVR010000081.1, from coordinate 2,772 downwards.
GGGACATGAACTTCCCGCGCACCACGCGGGCCAGACCGGTCCATCCGATCAGGGAGAGGATCACGGTAATCAGCAGATACATGCGCACCGGCGGAATACCGGCCGGAATAGCCGCAGACAGTGCCATCCACAGGGGAAGTGACGGCAGGGAATTGAGCACTTCGATAATACGCTGGATCACATTGTCCACCCAGCCCCCGAAATACCCGGATATGGAGCCGATCAGAAGGCCCAGAACAAAACTCAGAAGGGTGCCGGCAAAGGGGATTGTCAGGGAAACCTGTCCCCCGAGAATGATGCGGCTGAACAGATCACGCCCCAGGTTGTCGGAACCGAACAGGAAGATTTTGCCTTTTTCAACGCCAAACAGATGGATGTCGCTTTCAAAAATGCCCAGAATCCTGTAGGGAGATCCATGCACCAGCCACTGCAGCTTCTGCGGTGATGTTTCATCCGTAACAATCTGTCTTGTAGAGAATGTCTCTCCCCGCTCCGCCGCTTCCTTTTTGGCCCGGCTCATCTCAGCCACGCTCATCTTCAGGGTTTCCCATTTGGACGGAAAAACATACGGCCCGATAAACTCGTCCCCGTACATGAAGTGAATGGGCGTAGGCGGCATGTCCTTGGCATCCGCATCATAGGCTGTCAGGGAATAGGGTGCCAGAAAATCCCCGAATAATGCCACCAGATACAGAAATCCCAGGATCACCATGGAGACCCGGGCCAGCTTATGTCTTCCAAGCTTTCGGGCCATAAGCTGCCACTGGGATGCCAGATAATACTTTTCTTCCTTCTTCTTGGCTTTTTCTGCTTTCTTTATGGCTCTGAGTGTTTTCCTGTCAGCGCGTGTCATCCTTCACCCCTCCTTCCTGAGAAACGGATCCGGGGATCCAGCCAGGCCAGAAGAATGTCTGAAAGCAGTGTGCCAAGAACAATCAGGAAGCCCATGACCAGAAGGATGGTGCCCGCAAGGTACATATCCTGTGCCTTCAGGGCATTGTACAGCCGCGGTCCCACCAGCTGCAGGTTCATGACAATGGCAGAGATGGTGGAGCCGTTGAAGATATGGGACAGAACACCGCTCAGTCCGGACACAGTGGGATTCAAAGCTGCCCTCAGGCAGTATTTATAAATGATGCGGCGCTCGGAAACACCTTTGGCTCTGGCGCAGAGCACATAGTTCCTGCCCAGTTCATCCAGCATCTGTGCCCGCATGGAGCGCAGGGTTCCGCAGGTACCGGAGGTCCCTATAACAATGATCGGTATCGCCATCCGGCCCCAGAAGTCTCCCCTGAGCAGCAGATCATACCACTGCAGTGTCCCCTGCTGGAGCCCCACCAGAATATCGCTGGTGTACAGTCCTATAAACGCCGTTCCTGTCCATATGTAGGTGCCGTACATCAGCAGAATGGCAAAGAGGAAATTGGGCACGGCCATACCCAGGAATCCCACGAAGGTAAAGCAGTAATCACCTATGGAATACTGGTGCACCGCACTGTAGATGCCGATGGGAATGCCCACCAGATAGTTAAAGAGCATGGTGGCCAGCGACACGATGATGGTCATGGGCAGTACTTCGGCAATCACAGGCCACACCGGTTTTTCGTAGTCAAAGGAATAGCCAAAATCAAATCTTGTGAGAATTCCCCACATCCACTTGAAATACTGGATAAACCACGGCTGGTCCAGGCCGTAGCGTTCCTTGAGGCTCTCCATCTCGCTTTCATCCACAATCTGCCCTTCCGCCTTGAGCCCTGCAACATAGGAAGTCAGATAATCTCCCGGGGGCAGCTGGATGATGAAAAAGATGACAATGGACATGATCAGCAGAATGGGGATGAAGGTAAGGACCCGCCTGCCTATGTAACGGCCCATAAGCCCGCCTCCTTGCGCATGAATCATAAGGGCGGGAAGACGAGCACGCCTTCCCGCCCATTTATCCGGTCTGTTTTTACCGACTTACTTTTCCACCCACAGGCAGGCAAAATTCGCCAGACCCAGGTCACGGAACTCATCACATGCAATACCGTCTTCACGGAAGTTATGCATCTTTGCGTTCACCGCATAGATGGCCGGATTGGATGAAGTGAAGCCAATCTCGTAAATCCCTTCCTTGAAGCATTCCAGGAGCTTGAGGGCATACGCTTCCTTCTCATCGGAACTGGTGGCATTCTTCATGCTGGTATAAACATCCAGCATGGCCTTGACATCTTCCGGCGGTTCCACAGCGCCTTCACGGGTCTTTCCGTCCACCTGGCTGAGATACCAGAGGCCGAAGGCAGAGCCCCAGACACAGTAATCACGCATGGGCACGAAGTAATCGGGCCTGAGAGAGATGGACACGGTATCAAAGTTTTCGTAATTCAGTACGATCTCATGTTCATTGGCTGAACGCATTTCCTCCATGATGGAACGGTCGTACATGCGGGTGGTGGCATCCAGGCCTGCTTTGTTCAGGTCATTTTTGACAAGCTCTGCAAGACTGGCGTCCGCTTCATTCTGATACTGCAGATTCAGCGTCAGTTTCGTCCCATCGCTCAGGCACCAGAATCCGTCGTCCCCCTTCTTAAGACCGCAGCCCTCCAGCAGCTTGGCGGCGGCATCCGGATCCAGCTCGGTCCATTTTTCCGTCCATGCGGGATCGTAGCCCTGGGCTCCCTCCGGCGGCGCAGACTGGGCAGGGGAAGTGTAGCCATTGTCAATCAGCTGGGAAATCTGCTGACGGTCAATGAGCAGGGAAATGGCATGGCGGAAATCCACATTCTGGAACAG
>CAMOVR010000080.1 GCA_946627565.1 uncultured Clostridia bacterium | reverse complement strand
TCCGGACAGATGACCACGCTGTTGCCATCGGCCATGCAGTGGTTGGTGCGGAAGCCCAGCCCCAGGCCCATAAAAGGCGCGCTCTTAAACCCTGCCTCCTCGATCAACCGCCAGGCGTCCTTGATCTTTTCCCACATGGCGACGTCGTTTTCACCTAGGCGCACGGCATTCAGTGGAGCCAGGTACACGCCAACCTTATCTTTGTTCCGCACGTTCACCCGCAGATCAGAAAGAAACTCCGGAATCCTGTCCCAGTTCTCCTCGTCCACGTTGCAGCGAATGGTCACGCTGATGCCCGCCGCGCTCATATCGCTGGCCGCGTCCATTACCCTGTGGTAGTAATCGTGATTGGCGTAATAGTGCTTGCGGGGAATGTAATCCTGCTCTGCGCCATCCATGGAAATCTGGATGTGGGAAAGGCGCCAATTGTCCGTCATCTTCTTAACGATCTCCGGGGTGATCAGGCTGCCGTTGGAAATCATGCTGGATTTGTAATCGAGTCCCGCTTCCCGCATCCCTTCGCAGATGCGGTCAATGGTCTTGATGCCCAGCAGCGGTTCTCCGCCGAACCAGCTCAGTTTCACCTTGTCGCCCTCATGGGTGTCGAGGATGTAGCGGATCACCTGCTCCTCGATCTCCGGCGTCATGGTCACCTGCTTCATGCCCTCCTCGTAGCAGTAAACGCACCGGGCGTTGCAGCCGAAAGTAGGCAGGATGGTGTAGCCCCGGACGCCCTTCTTTTTGCCGTAAGCCCGCATGAGGGCAGAAATCTGGTTGTAGTAGGCGCACTCGTCCTTGTTTTCGGGCACGAGGAACTGGGCTACGATCAGATCGTCGCAGCCCTCTCCCACCTTGGCCGACGCGGGCAGCACACCTTCGATGCATTGCTTGGTCAGATTGTGGAACACATACTGCTTCCCGCCGTGCTCGAAGGGTAGCACATACTGGGAGGGAATGTAGTTGATATCAGAACGCGGACTGACAGGCGGGAGGATCTTGGTCAGCGTCGCGTCGGGTTTGCGAATTTCGTTCATCATAATATTTCGTTTGGTGTACCCGAGTTATTTAATACCGCAGCTTATAGAGATACATTATGACTTATCAACAGGGCAAGGTATAGGTATAGGTATACTGAATGCAGTTTCACAGGAGCAAACAGCAGAACAGCTCGTTGCGGTCACGATGGCTTTATCCGGCATCTCAATGATTTCCATCTGGGGTTTCTGGTACTGCTCAGTACCCCCCACAATTTTCCGAATCTCTTCCATTATGGTTTTCCTTTCTCCCGGTTCTACCGGGCGTTCATTCCTTCCCAAGCTACCCATGCCGCTTCCGGCAACATGTTGCAGCCCAAGGTATAGAAATCAACCGCACGAAGCAGCCGTTTCTCCAATTCCATCACCCGCGCCATCGTCGCGGGAATACTGGAACCGAAGCACTGCTTCATCAGCACCGGGAAGGCGTCGGCCCGGCTCATGGGCACAATGTGGTTGCTTTCATCCCGGGTCAGGTTCACAATGGCTTTCAGCTTCGCGGAGGCGTTGCGGCTCAGATGATGCTTCCCATCCCAGGGCGTGCCGTACACCGTGACGCCGGATTCCTCGATGCGCAGCATGGGCTTATCGTCGTTGATCATCCACACCCGATCCCCGAACACCTGCCGCCACAGCCGGGCGTGGGTGCTTTTGCCCGTGCCGGATTTGGCGGTGAAAATGTACGCTTTCCCATCCATGCACAGGGCGGAGCCGTGCATCAGCAGCACGTTTTGCTCAACCAGCCTTTCCGCCAGCAGGGAATGGATGGCGTTGTTTTCCAGAAAGCTTTCCGTCCTTCTGTGCTTTGAAATGCCCTCCATTTCGTCCATCCGGTCAAAATCCGCCTGCATTTGCCTTAGGTCTGCCTCCGTCGGCTCGATGGTGAACAGGGGCTCCTTCTCCGTGAAGTAATCATGGAAGAATTCCTGGTTCTCATGAAAGCGGCACCGCACCGCCACCGGCGCCCCGGCCATCTCAATTCTGAACGCTTCCACTCATTTTTCCCTCGTAAAGCGGGCCAGCAGCATTTCCGCCAGCATCACCAGCTCGCTTTCCGGCTGGCTGCTGTTTTCATACACTACCACCAGGCCCACCGCGTAACGGGTGACGGCTGCCAGCATAATATGGAAGATGCTGGAAAACATGGCCTGCTCCGAGTATTCGGTGTTCAGCGTACCATCCGCTTTTCCGCGCTCGTACAACTGATGAAATAATTCTCCCAGGCCATCTGTCATGCGCAGGTAAGGCTGCCTTTGCTCCGCTTCGCCAACTTCATACTGCAGGTAGCTGTTGAAATTGTAGTTGAAACGGAGGATATCCGCATGGTTGCGGTACAAATCCAGAAAAGCATCCAGGAAAAACCGCAGCCACTCAGCGCCGGTTAAGGTTTCCATCTTTTCCGGAGGCAGCAAGGTATTGTGCCAGTCAATATATTCTTCCCATTTCCAGGTGCCGATGGCAATGACCAATTCCAGCTTGGAGGGAAAATAACGGAACAGGGTAGCCCGGCCCACGCCGCTGGCTTCGGCGACATCCGTGATCGTCACCGGAGTTATGCCCTTTTCGGAGAACAGCGCGTAAGCCGTCTCCAAAATGTGCTGCTGCTTTTCCATCTTCCAGGGTTTTCCTGCTGCGTAGTCTTTCAAACCATGTACTCCCTTCCGGGCATAGCGATCCTTCTTTTTGAGCCTATCAGTATCAATTATATACTTGACAATGAGCTTTGTCAATATTTTTGGAACTTTCGGTATCGTTTTTTCTCAAAAGAGTAGTTTCCCAATGAGCGATAACCGTTCAGCTGGATATTCGCTTGGTGCAAGAATTTCATATGTTTTTGTGAAAATTAGGGGTTTTTCTATGAAAATTATTCTTTTTTTCTAAACCTCTTGACAACTAATTCGCCATGATACATTTTAAGGCAGGTGCACCACTTCGAAATGTCGCTGTCATGATAATACCGGATTTCTCCGAATTTAGATGCTGTGCTGTTCTTACCGTCAAGCAGGGCACCTGCTTTTTCCATATCATCCAGCAGCACTGCCATCTGCATAACGCGCCCGGCACGGTTGTGTTTGACCAGGGAGAGTCTTCCGCCCGGTTTCAGCACACGTGCCAGCTCGCAGACCACAGTCCGCCTGTCATCTATGTATTCCAGCACATTATGACAGATAATAAAGTCAAACGAATTGTCTTCAACCATGGAAAGCGCAGAAACATCTCCGGTGATCTGTGTATACGGATAATCCTTCCATCTGCCGGCCAGCATCTCTTCGGAGGGCTCAACGGCAGTCACGGCATTTTCTGCAGCAAAGTGACTGGCGGTGATGCCATCCCCGCTTCCAAAGTCAAGAATGGAAAGTCCTTTCAGATCGCCAATCTGGGACCATACGATGCGCCTGAACAGTCTTTCCCATGCCGGGAGTTCGGTTATCTGATGCATTTTTCCATCTCCAGAAGCTGTAATCAGCCAAACGGGCACTTCTTCCTTTAGCCCTCCTTATCTCAAAAGAAACGACACTGGACGGAATCTTCATACCATGGGGTTTCGCTGCAAAGGATGCATTTTTCCCTCATCCGGCAGATGCGGATTACCTGGTCCGGGCAGGCTTATGCACCCGGTATCCACTGAGGCTGAAAGCAGCCTACTGCCCCGTCTTTTCCTTCATCTGCTGATCTGCCCAGCTGTAGACGGATTCAAGGGCCGGAATCAGTGTTCTGCCCTGTTCAGTCAGGGCGTATTCAACTGTGGGGGGTATCGTGTTGTACTGCGTCCTTTTTATCAGCTCATCCGCTTCCAGCTCCCGCAGGCATTTGGTCAGCATGGTGGCCGTGATGCCCACAACCTTCCTCTCCAGCTCCCGGTAGCGCAGCGTCTGATTTTCCGCATCCGCGATGTACCACAAAATGGGCAGCTTCCATTTCTGCCCGATGATTTCCATGGCATACAGGATCGGACACTCGGTCTCATAGATGTTCTTATCACTGGGTAAAGGCTTTGTGCTCATAGCATTCTTAATCAGCACCGCTTTCATACAGTGAGTGGGGTTACATCATGGGGCAGTTGACAATGCCACTGCAGGCAGGAAAACCGTGGAATTTCCACGGTTTTTTGCATTCAGGGAGAACAGCAGCGTGCGCGTGAGATCAATCTGTACCCCCCGTCTGGCTCCGGAGGAACATAAACGCCCTTCTTCTGCAGATAACGGAAAATAACAGACTGATCTCAGGATGGATGTCCGGCCCAGTGCCGTATCCGCTTTACCTGTACGGACAGTCCTCCAGATGGTCATTCACCATCCCTATGGCCTGCAGGAAGGAATAGGTAATCACCGGTCCCACAAAGCCTATGCCGCGTTTTTTCATGTCATGGCTCAGTTTTATGGAAACCTCTGATTCCGTCGGCACTTCAGACACTGTCTTCCAGTGCCCGTCTATCTGCTCTCCCCCTGTAAAGCCCCAGAGATACGCATCAAAGGAACCGAACTCCTTCTGGATCTGCTGAACCACTCTGGCGTTCTTCCTTACACTCCAGATCTTGTTCCGGTTCCGGATAAGTCCGGGATTGGCAAGCTGCTTTTCCAGTTCCTCATCTGTCATATCTGCACACTCTGCAATGGAAAAGTCATGAAACGCAGCGCAGTACGCATCTTTTTTGTGCATGATGATCTTCCAGGACAGACCCACGCTGGCCCCTTCCAGACACAGCATCATGAACTGGAAATCATCATCATGGTTTACTTTGCACCATTCCCTGTCATGGTATGCTTCAAGGATCGGATCTCCCTCCGACCAGGCACGGCATGCACTCATTTTCTTTCCTCCAGCAGGTCATACAGCAGATCCTGGGAGAGCACACCCCGCTTCATCTCCGGGGGAAGTTCTCCCCTCTCATCTGCCTCATAATCCTCCTGCCATTGCCCGGAGGTGTAATAGGTTTCCAGAAGACGGATCTTTTCCGGATCATGGGATGCCAGGGCTTCGTCAAAAAGCTGCTCGTATTTCTCCACGCGCCGGATCCTGTCCAGGCGATAAAAACGTCTGTACGTTTTCCCGTCCCGCTCTACGGTTTCGTTCCACATCCGGGCAGGACGGACCCACACGCCGCCCTCGCCGTACAGAGCCCTGTACACCACCATCGCTTCCTCGGTCTCACTGTGCCGGGCAATGGCAATCACCTCATACTCATTCCCCTTGAAATGGCGGTACCTGCCCAGGGGGATGGATTTCACTGCTTCTTCGTATGTCATGTATTTTTCCCCTTTGTTCCTCAGCTTTTTCCCCTGTCTGCGCCATATGAATGACTTCGATACGCCTTCTTTGCGTGGCATAAGTGTACTTACCCGCTTCGCGCACGTCAAGCTGTAAAAACCCATTTTCTCCTGATTTTTCAGCGTTTTTTCTTCAGTGCCGGTTAATGGTAGATTATACCGGTTGTATTCACCTGTTTGTAGACACATTAATCCAGATTTACAGTATCTACTTCGACATGTGAACAAATGACAATGGACCGGAACGCGATACCGGAGGCAACAATATGTTCATCCAGCAGGCAGACCTTTGCATTGATTCCAGGAAACAGCAATGCAGAGAATGAAATCAATCCGCCCAAAAGGCGGCCCAGGAAAAACAGGGATTCACTGAAAGACAAGGGACTTCGACAGGCTGACAGCACAGACAGATTCATGGGCATACCTCCCAATCAGGCCCGGGCATTTCAAAAAACCTGCTACTGGCCTGGTTCCGGGATTTGCGCATTTTTCCCGCCGGGAATGTATTCGCTGTCTGCTTTCCATATGATCCCCATGTGTCCATATAATCTCCATCTTTCTTTCTTCTCAGGCTGTTGTTGACAGCTATCATCGGCTTGTATATACTTTGGCCATCAAGAAGAAAGGATAAGCGTGCAAAGGATGTTGATCAGGTAACTTTTCTGTCACTGAAGATCAGCCCTGAAGAAGGGTTTCTTTTCTGTGCATGGAGAGGTTGTCTGAACATCTGTTTTGTTATGCCCTTTTTTGGGTATGGCTTGCTTTTTCCGTGACAATCTCCCCCTGCCTTGCAAGGAGGGATAATTTTGCGTGCAAATCTGTATTTGTCTGCCGATCATATTTCTGTCTCATTTGGAGAACGGAAGCTGTTTTCATTGGAACGGCTTCGCATATACGAGGGGGATCGCATTGGCCTGGTTGGAATGAACGGATCCGGCAAAACCACGCTGCTGCATATATTAAGCGGAGCATGTAAACCCGACGAAGGTGTTGTAAAACATTTCTGTACACCGTTCTATTTCCGGCAATTTGCAGATGCAACGGATCATCATGCCTCTCCCGAAGCGCTCAGCCGATTGGGCGTCATCTCCCTGCAGGGGCAGCATATTGTAAGCGGCGGAGAAGCGGAACGTCTGCGTCTGGCAGATATGTTCAGTGCTGACCGGGCATTTCTGCTGCTGGATGAGCCCACCAGCAATCTGGACAGGGATGGAATCCATCTGCTGGATGAACGCCTCGTCAGCATTCAGACCATTGTACTGGTAAGCCATGACCGGATGCTGCTGAATCATCAGTGCAACCGTATTCTGGAAATTGAGCAGGGCGTTGTTACAGCGTATGACGGTAATTATGATGATTATGTGTTTCAGAAACAGCAGGCAAAAGCCCGCGCCATAACTGAATATGAACAATATACAGAAGAGATCAGCCGGCTGAAGAATGTCTATCAGAAGAAAAAAGAGAAAGCACGACAGATTTCCCGCAAACCACGCAGTATGAGTAACAGTGAAGCAAAAGTGCGTGAGTTTTCAGCATCACACCGCAGTCCGGCCAGCAAGTCTCAGATGCTTGAACGCAGTGCGCGTAACATCCAGCAGAGAATGGAACACATGGAAGTAAAAGAAAGACCTCGTGAACTTCCAATGATTCGTCCGGATTTCCAATTGACCGATCCTCCTCAAAACAGAATCATTCTTCAGGCTGAACATCTGTCTTTTGCCTATCCAAACGGCAGGATCATTTTCGATGATACTCCTTTCCGCTTGTTCCGCGGCAGCCGGACAGCGATACTTGGGCGAAACGGCGCCGGGAAAACAACACTGTTCCGTCTCATCCAGCAGGGAGAAATGATCCGGTCAGTTCCAAAGGCTCGACTCGGCTTTTTCCATCAGGATCTGTCCGGTCTGAAAGATCATGATACAGTTCTGGAAAGCGTCATGAGAGACAGCATTCAGAAAGAAAGTGTTGTCCGAAGCATCCTTGCCAGATTGCTGTTCTCATCCCGTGATATCAATAAACCGGTTTGCATTCTGTCCGGCGGTGAAAAGATCCGTTTATGTTTTGCTCAACTGTTTACCAGCACAGCAAATATACTGATTCTCGACGAACCTACGAATTTTTTGGATATTCCATCTGTAGAAGCTTTGGAAAAGCTCTTCTCCGAATATGAGGGAACCATGCTTTTTGCCTCCCACGATGATGCTTTTGTTAACGCTGTAGCGACTGAACGCCTCATCATCGATGGACACAAAATCAGGCCGGACCCATTCTGTCAGCAAAGCCGGCCCGACGATTCCGGCATCTAACCCGGCAGATCATACCTTCACCCCGGGACAACACACCGGGGTGAAGGCATAAAATGACATGGTATGCTTCGGTACGGATGCAGCTGCAAATGTACCCGGGAATTCAGGGATGCGCCGGAAAAGCACAATTCCAGGCTGTAAAATGCTTAAATGGCATAAAAGCATAACTGATGTTTATAGGGCATCTTTCCATGTTCCTGCTTTCCTGGCGTTCAGGTGTGTCTTCACATATAGATTTATTTTGTCATTACTTAATCGTTTAAGTCAAGATATGTCAAGCCAGTTGCATGCGATTCCCATCATCCGTTTCATGGAAATGATTTGTATTCAAAAGGCACACATGAACATGATCTGCGGTATCTCCTGCATACCTGTTTTCAGTCAGCTTCGGGCCTGCTGTCCTCCTGACCGAAAAGATCTGGAAAACCGAATGAGGCGTCAGGGTATATACAGAGATCAGTCAGAAATCAGCCAGACTCCCCTCCGTGTCCTGTGGATACATTCAAAAAATGGCAATGTGTCCGTCATGTTTTTTTGCGTTTTATCGCAGCAGCAACGGTTCCCGCGTCAGATCCAGCAGCAGATCCCATGTATCGCCTTCCTTCGGGCGTGCCGCGGAGCGCTCGGAGAGCTGCCAGATGACCTGCCATATCTCCCGCGCCGCCGCGTCCTTGTCCTCATTCTCCGCCAGATAGTGGCGCAGGCGGCCGCCCGGCGTATAACCCTCCGCCGTCACACCGAGGAACGCCGCCGCCAGCGCCGCGTCATAGCTTCCTGTCGCTTTGCGCAGGCCCGTGAGGTCCGCGGTCAGCTCGTCCCACAGCGGCAGCTTCTTTTCCGGATAGCTGCGCCTGCAGACAACGTGGGCGCACTCGTGAAAGCGGCGGATGTCCAGTGAAATGCGCAGCCACTCCGCCTCGCCGTAGGGCGTCTTCTCCCATGGAACCCCGCTGTAGGGGCCCTCCGAAAGCAGGATCAGGGTATCCCGGCTCTTCCCCCTGTCCGCATCGAAGCGCCTGAGCTCCGCAGGCCAGTCAGGGCCCCGGTATTCCGCCATGTAGGCGCGGATCTTCTGCCAGTTTCGCAGGTTAAAAAAGACATACGCACCCACGCTTTGCGGAATCTCCTCCATCCTGCAGCGACAGCCGATGCACCGCAGAAAGGTCTCAAAGTCCGCGCGCTGCCTGAGAAACAGCATCTCCACAGGCCCGGCGGGCGTCTGCTCGGTGCGAAGATCGTCCTCCTCACTGCCGATAAAGTGAGAAAGGTCGTTTCCCACTGGCTTTCCGGTGGTCACCGCCGCGTGATACGCCTCCTCTGCCTCCTTAGACGGGCGGACATAGAGCTGCGGATAGCGCTCCGCCATGTTTCTGATTCGCTGCATACCTGCGCCTCCGCATACCGCAGCCTGGCAGATTTCTCTGCAGGCAGATCTTTCCCGCAGGACTTCAGCAGATACCCGCCGGCGCGGCGTCAGAAGGCCGCGCCGCCATACCTGTCCTTACCGTACTCCGTAAGTAAATACGATATGCCTTATACCGGTTTCCTGTGTTCTTCAGCGCTCATTGACCATCTTTCCCGTGATATTCTCCGGCACCAGGGCAAACATGAGGGTCCTGGGGCCTGACTTTTCCAGTTCATGGGAGATATAGGCGTCGTCATCTGTAAACTTGTGGCTGAGTTCTTCCGCCAGACGGTACATGGTCTGCTGATCCTCCACAAACTCAATTCTGCCGAACACCACCACGGAGCGGAAGGTAAGCCACCAGTTTCCGTCCAGATGCTCACCCCCGTCATAGATGCAGAAGGAAGCCTTGTCACAGCGCTTCATGGCGTCAATCTTGTGTCCCGTCATGCCGCCGTGAAAATAGATCTTCCCGTCCGCCTCACAGTAATACTGGTTGATGGGCACCCCGTAGGGATAGCCGTCGTCCCCAAGGACCGACAGAACGCCACGCTTCTCCTTTTTGAGAATGGCAATGCATTCTTCCCTGCTCAGTTCCTGTTTTTTTCTGACCAGTTCCCGGAACATGTTTTCAGATTTCTCCCTTTCCATGCATCTTTTCTCAGAAGCGGTGCAGCAGCCAGCGGAAGCCTCCGGCCTTCACCGTCACGGCCCCGGCATCCCCTTCCGTACCGTTCATCAGGTCGGTATAGATCTTTTCGTCACGGATCCAGGCGGTGCGGTCCCTGTCCCCGAAGTTGAACAGGGCCAGCAGCTGCTCGCCGTCTTTGTACCGCCCTATGCCCAGGATCTGATCGCTCCCGGTATCCAGAAGCCATGTGTCGGCGGCGGCATCAAAAACCACGTGCCCGCCCCGGATTTCCTCCATGCGGGTAATGGCTTTAAAGATCCTTCCCTCCGGCGTGGAGGCATCCCCGCGTTTTTTCGCCTTTTTCCAGTCCATATTACCCCGGTGCAGGTAGCGGCTGTCATCCTTTTTCAGGGGATCCAGATGATAGTCCACGTCATTTTCCTGTGCGATCTCATCCCCGCTGTAGAGCACCGGAACGCCGCTTAAGGTGAACATGAAGGCGTGCAGCATCTCATCCAGGGAAAGCGCCCTGTCCATTAAGGCAGCATCTCCCTTTTCCCGGGCCGTCTGAACACCGCACAGGGATGCCGTGGTACCGCACAGCCGGGCGTCCCCGAGCCTGGGGTCATCGTTGTACAGTTCGCCCTGAGAGAGGCTGCCGGGCCATTTGCCCGTCAGGTAATCGTTCAGGTAGCGCTTGTGGGGCACTTCCGCCTGGCCAAAGCGGCCCAGGAAATCGTAATCCAGTCCCCAGCCTATGTCATCGTGACAGCGCAGATAGTTCAGGAATGTGTATTCCCTGGGAAGACGGAACACCTGGTCCAGCTGGTGGGCAAGCAGCCGCACGTCCCTGGTGGCCACGGTGTGCCAGATGGAAGCCATGGTGGTGACATTGTAGAGCATGTGGCACTCCGGCTTTTCCACGGTGCCGAAGTAGGGAACCACCTTGCTGGGTTCCATCACCACTTCGCCCAGAAGCAGCGTGCCCGGGCATACAATCTCGCATACCAGACGCATCATGCGAACCAGGGTGTGCACCTGCTTCAGGTTCCGGCAGGTGGTCCCCAGGGCCTTCCAGATGTAGGGCACCGCATCCAGGCGGATGATGTCGATGCCGTGGTTGCACAGGTACAGCATGTTGTCCGTCATGTCGTTGAACACAACGGGATTGGCATAATTCAGGTCCCACTGGTAGGGATAGAAGGTGGTCATGACCACCTTCTGGGCTTCCTCGCACCAGGTAAAGTTGCCCGGGGCCGTGGTGGGGAACACCTGGGGGACGGTCTGTTCAAAGGCGTTGGGAATGGTCCAGTCGTCATAGAAGAAGTACCGGTCCTGGTATGCCTTCTCCCCTGCTCTGGCCCGCCGTGCCCATGCATGGTCCTCGCTGGTGTGGTTCATGACAAAGTCCAGGCACACGGCGATGCCCCTGCTGTGGCAGTCTTCCGCCAGGGCATAAAGGTCTTCCATGGTTCCCAGCTCCGGCTGCACCTTCCTGAAGTCACTGACAGCATATCCCCCGTCACTGCGGCCCTTGGGGCTCTCCAGCAGGGGCATGAGGTGCAGATAGTTGACGCCGCAGTCGGAAATGTAATCCAGTTTTTTCCGGACACCCTTCAGGTTCCCGGCAAACGCGTTGACATACATGAGCATGCCCACCAGATTGTGTCCCTTGTACCAGTCGGGATGGGCACGCCTGTCCCTGTCTATAGCCTTCAGGCTTTCCGGACGCTCCTCCCAGGCTTTGTACAGCATGTCCGTAAAGGCATCCCACGCCCCTGCATCCCCGTGATACAGTTCCATATACAGCCATTTCAGTTCCTCTTCCTTGCGGATGAAACGGTTGGCAAATTCACTTTTCCAGCTGTCCTTCAAGATCTGTTACCCCTTCCCTGTCCCAGATTCCTGGCTTTTTGGATCCCCTGCCGAGCGGTCTTCATTCGCAGCGCTTATGCAAATGAGATTTCGGCCCAGACCGGATCATGGTCTGACAGAAAAACCCCTTCTTCGCACAGGTGCCATTTCCCGCAGGCACTGCATGTGGCATTGCCCCGCAGATAGATATAGTCTATCATCTTGGCCTCAACCAGTCCATATCCATGAAACGTTTCACCCACATTCGCGGACAGGCACACAAAACCCGGGGCCTGATTCAGCATCTGAATCTCCGGGCTGTCCGGTTCCGCGTTGAAATCCCCTGCAAGAATCACCGGCGCATCCGGAAAGAAGGGTTCCGTCTCAAGGCCTGAGAGGATCTGCTTTACGGCCTGCACCCTGGCCTGGCTTCCCACATGGTCCAGGTGGGTATTCAGCACCCGGAACACCCTGCCGCTGCTCTTCTCTTCCAGAAGCGCAGAGGAGACGGTCCTGGGGCAGTCACTCTGGTCCGGGTAGCGGCTGCCCGGCACAAAGGGCGTGGGCGAGAGCCAGAAGGTGCGGAACTCCATCAGGGAAAAGGCATCCTTTTTCCATGCCAGGGACACCTGCTCCCCGTCCAGTTTTTCCCCTCTTCCGCAGCCTGCCACCGTATAATCCTTCAAGGAGGAAGTCAGCCACTGTGCCACATGGGGCAGGATCTCCTGAAACCCGATGATATCCGGCTTTTCCTCCGCGATGGTCCGAAGAATCATGTCCTTGCGGTTGACAAAGTTGTTGATGCCGTCATGGCCGCAGTCATAGCGGATGTTGAATGACACATACTTCACCGTGCTCTTCTCCTTATCCGGACCTGAATAGAACGGGCTCCGGGCTTACCCGGACGGATTGCGCATTCCGTCTTTCCCGGAGCCCGCTTTGCTTTTTACCACTGGGGATGGATGGTTTCCCTCAGGTACTGATCATAAATATCCTGGACAGCCTGCATCTGCCTTTCCGTCAGGGGCTGCATCTCGGCTGCCTTCACATTGTCCACCACCTGGGATGCCCGGCTGGCGCCAGGGATCACCACACTGACCGCCGGATGCATGGTCACCCAGCGTATGGCATAGGGGGCCAGCTGGTCGGTACCGAATACTTTCTTGAGTTCCTCCACCGCCTTAAGGCCCAGCTCATAGGGAACACCCGAGAAGGTCTCACCCTTGTCAAAGGCCGCTCCCTCCCGGTTATAGCTCCTGTGATCCCCCGCGTCAAAGACGGTGTCCTTGCTGTATCCGCCCGTCAGAAGACCGCTGGCCAGGGGAACCCTGGCGATGATCCCCACATGGTTCTTTTCCGCCAGAGGGAACAGCTCATCCAGCGGCTTTAAGCGGAACATGTTGAAAATCACTTCCATGGCAGAAATGTCATATTCCATGGCCTGGATGCCCTCGCTGACCTTTTCAATGCTGACGCCGTAATCCGCGATGTCACCGGCCTGCTTCAGTCTTTCCAGTTCCGAGAAGATATCATCCCTGGCATACACAGGCGTGGGAGGGCAGTGAAGGAGGATCATATCCAGCCTGTCCAGCCGCATGCGCTTCAGGCTGTCCCTGACAAAGCCCTCAATGGCTTCCGGCGTGTACATCTCTGCCGTATGGGGATTCAGCCTGCGGCCGCACTTGGTGGTGATATAGAATTTGCTGGGATGGGTGGAAATGTACTCCCCTATGGCCTCCTCACTCTTCCCGTCGTTGTACACATCCGCGGTGTCAACGAAGGTGATGCCCGCTTCCTCTGCGGTTTCCAGAATCCGGAAGGCTTCCTCCCGGTTGAAGGGGCTGCCCCACCGGGTGCCCAGCTGCCAGGTGCCAAGACCGATTTCACTCACGGCACGGCCTGTTTTTCCAAAAATATGTTCTTTCATGCCTGCACGCTCCTGTTGTTTTTTCTTCAGTTGGTTCATGTCCGGCAGGGTCGCGTCACGGCCGGACACAGCTTTTTCAGGCCGGCACTTTCCTGCCATGCCCGTACACATTGTACACAAAAGAAGCTGTATGGAAAAGCCCGGATACAGCCGCGTTTTTCTGAACTCCGCTTCCCTTCCCCCGTATTCCTTTCGGAGCATGAAAAAGGCGTATGGAACCCTGTTCCCGGAATCACAGACATGAGGGAGGGCAGTTTACGGTATAACCTCCACTGTCTTCATTCTCTTTTCCAGCGCTGACAACCTGAAGCAGGACAATATGTATCATCCTTTTCCGTTCTTCCTTCTTCGTTGTATGATATAATTGGATGTGGACATTTCAATTACAGATATGAAAAATGTGTTTGATATAATGTCTGTCTGGCACTGGCTAAAGATCCAGGAATGAAAAAGGAGGATTCCCTTATGAAAGACCATTTTGCTATTCGGGACGCCTGCCACAGCAGAAAGATTGTAATCCTTGTACTTGGCCTGTTGCTATCTTTGATTTGTATGTGTGCTCTGGCAGACGTAGAGATCAACGAAACCAATTTCCCTGACCCGTATTTCCGCCAGTACATAAACGCCATGGGCTTTGACGCAGATGGGAACGGAACGCTCAGCGAAGCGGAAATTGCGAACGTGACAAAGATGTATTTTGGTTTTATGGACACTGCCGATCTCACGGGTATCGAATATTTCACCAATTTGACAGAGTTGTATTGCGCTTCCAATCAGCTGATAAGCCTTGATGTGAGCAGGAACACTGCGCTGACCGCACTGTATTGCTATAACAACCAGCTGAAAAGCCTGAATGCAAGCGGCTGTACAGCGCTGACACAACTGAACTGCTCTATAAACCAGCTGACCAGCCTGAATGTGAGCGGCTGTACAGCGCTGGTATTCCTGAATTGTTATAAGAATCAGCTGACCAGTCTGGATGTGAGTGGCTGTACGGCGCTGACACAGCTCGTTTGCGAGAGCAACCATCTGACAAGCCTGGATGTAAGTGGCTGTACGGCATTGACCACACTGTCCTGCAATGACAACCAGCTGACCAGTCTGGATGTGAGCGGCTGTACGGCACTGACCGCACTGTCCTGCCATGGCAACCAGCTGACTGGCCTTAACGTGAGCCAGAATGCCAATCTTACCCAACTCAACTGTGATTCCAACCATTTTACCGATCTGGACCTTACCGGCAACACGAATTTATTGAACGAAATAGCAAAATACGAATCGATGGATGGCGGATCGTATATAATAATTGGCAACTTTATCGAATCGTCGCACACATGGCGTCCATTGGTGCTTAGAATAGACAAGACAGTCTCAGTCCTGCCCGAGGGGACTTTGAATGTACTTTCCTCATCGGGCGTAGAAATCAACGAAACGAATTTCCCTGATACAAACTTCCGCCGGTATATAATCAATACCGGGTTTGACACGAACGGGAATGGGACGCTCAGTGAGATAGAGATCAGGAATGTGACAAGTATAGATTGTGATTCAAAGTCCATTTCCGATCTCACAGGAATCGAATATTTCACCGCCCTGACAAGGCTGGACTGCTCCTCTAACCAGCTGACAGGTCTGGATGTGAGCAAAAATGCAAAGCTGACATATCTGCGCTGCATTTCCAATCAACTCACAAGCCTTCATGTGAGCGGATGTACGGCTCTGACAGTGCTGTATTGCAATTCCAACCGGCTGA
The DNA here is from genome assembly GCA_946627565.1 of uncultured Clostridia bacterium. Lineage (GTDB taxonomy): Bacteria > Bacillota > Clostridia > Christensenellales > Aristaeellaceae > UBA2943. Next base: position 991 of record CAMOVR010000080.1, on the reverse strand, counting down.
CAAGTCTGGATGTGAGCAAAAATACGCAGCTGAATGGGCTGTACTGTTACGAAAACCAGCTGACGAGCCTGGATGTGAGCAAGAACGGTGGTCTGACAAAGCTGTATTGCTATTCCAACCAGCTGACAAGCCTGGATGTAAGCCAGAATACAATATTAGAAGAGCTGAGTTGCAATTCCAACCAGCTGACAAGCCTGGATGTGAGCAAGAATAAAATACTGAAAGCGCTGGCTTGCGAAGATAACCAGCTAACCAACCTGGATGTGAGCAAGAATGAATTTCTAACAAGTCTGTATTGCTGTTCCAACCAACTCACAAGCCTGGACGTGAGCAGGAACAATCTATTCTATTTTGATTGCTCTTACAACCGGCTCACAAGTCTGGATGTGCGCCGTAAACAGTCTCTGAGAGAACTGAACTGCTCTTACAACCGGCTGACAATGCTGGATGTGCGTTATTCAGAGTTCAGTATACTTTTGTGCGGTCATAACCAGCTGACGAACCTGGATGTGAGCACAAACGAGTGGCTTAGAGAACTGGACTGCACCTCCAACCAGCTTACGAGCCTGGATTTGACAAATAATACACGGCTATTAGAAGAAATTGCAAAGTATGAACCCCAGACCGAAGAAGGAGTCATCTATTTTGGGAACAAGACGGAACAAGACAAATGGGAGCCCCTTGCCTTAGCCGTTGACGCCTCCGTTATGGTGTCAATTCCGCCCACCTTTATCCTTCCTGTTTCTCTCACAACCATCGAATCAGGCGCATTCTCAGGGCTGGCATACAAGGTCTTCCAGCTTCCTGCTACAGTCACCTTCATTGCCGACGATGCGTTCGATTCCACTGCTACTGTATATGCGCCGAAGGACTCCTACGCAGAAACCAGATGCAGGGAACTTGGGCTGAAAGTCCTTACAATCGAATAACTGCCACGTAAACAGGGAGAGCCCTTTGGCTCTCCCTTCCCTGTTTTTATACTGGAAATCAC